>JAUPVA010000078.1 GCA_030917245.1 Patescibacteria group bacterium | reverse complement strand
TTAGAACGCGTCGTCATTGTTCGAAGTGACTTTGAAGATAAGTCACATCGCGAATTCACCATTCTTATCAATCCAAAAATCGTTAAATACGAAGGCGATGTGGTTGCTGATTACGAAGGATGTTTAAGTATAAAAAGTGTGTACGGTAAAGTACCTCGTTACACCAAAATCCGTGTAAAAGCACTTGATGAAACAGGTGCCGAAGTCCGTTTTCGGGCCGAAGGATTTCTCGCGCGCGTCATCCAGCACGAAATCGATCATACGAATGGTATCGTGTTTATCGATCATATTCGCGATGACGAAAAAGCATTCTATACGCTCGACGAATCGGGCGAACTGCAACCGCTCGATTACTCAACCCACATCAAGGATAATCATGAACTCTGGGACTAACCCTCGACGCATTATTTTTTTCGGAAACGAGCGACTTGTTAGCGGCTTAAGTCACACCGACACTCCTGTATTACAGTCCTTAATTGATTCAGGGTACGAAGTATGTGCGGTTGTGGTAAACGACGCGGGCACAAAGTCGCGAAAAGCCAAAGTGCTTGAAGTTGCCGAGCTAGCGCAGGCGAACAATATTCCCGTTCACATGCCGCATAAACCGATGGATATATATGACGAGCTTATGAATTACCATGCCGACGCTGGAGTGCTCGTAGCGTATGGCCGAATTGTCCCACAGGCTCTAATTGACGCATTTCCCTTTGGTATTATTAATATTCACCCAAGCCTCTTGCCTAACTACCGTGGCCCTTCACCAATTGAGTCAGCGATTGCAAACGGCGATACATCGACGGGTATTTCTATTATGGCGTTGTCTGCGAAGATGGACGCTGGACCGGTCTATCATCAAGTTGAATTCAATCTGCCTGCCTACGAAACTGCCCCGCACCTGAGCCAAAAGCTTGCTGGCCTTGCTGCAACTGAGTTGATCGCTACCTTGCCTGCGATATTTGACGGGACCCTTCAGCCGGTCCCCCAAGACGAAACCAAAGTAACCTATTGCCAGCTCATCTCAAAAGATGATGCCCGCTTGAGCCCCGATTCGCAAACGGCCGAACAGGCTGAACGGCTGGTTCGCGCGTACAAAGCCTTTCCGCGTGCCCGTCTGAATGTCGAGGGGTATGAGCTCATATTACTCAACTGCCATGTCGGCGACCACGCAAGCAGCTCGCTCTGCATTGCTTTTACCGATGGGAAGTTTCTTTGTATTGATGAACTTATCGCCCCAAGTGGCAAGACAATGTCGGGCGATGCCTTTATTAAAGGCTACCTGACGTCATAACAAATACCCCTCCGCAAAGAGGGGTATTTGTTGTTCATCTTCATTCAATCAATGTTGAGGGAAATGCGGTGCGTCACCGGGTGTCGCAGAAGGTTGCGCGCCGCTGTTCATCGGTGGGCTATATGGGCTCTTGGCAGGATCTTGAGTTGGCTGCACCTCTGGAGCTGCCGATTGGTTTGCTCCTAAAATCGCTGAGCGATTAGTACTGATTTCGCGCTTTAACTCGTCGAGTACTTGAGCTACTACTTGCCGGTAGTCAGGTCGGTTCACTTCGAGCCATTTTGTCGCGGTATATTCCGCAACCAAGCGTTCATCGTTTGCTTCAAGACCGGTCGCTTGCTGCAACTTACCGAAGGCTTCTTCCTGTTGGTAGCTTGGAGCATGATCGGCCAACCACTGCTGAATCCGCTCTTGGTCGCGGTCGATGATTTTTTCGAACTCTTCTAGCTGAGTGTCGCTTAGCCCATCGCTGAGGCGCGTCCCAACACGCAGCTCTAGTTCGCTATAAATATGCTGCAAAAACGGCTTCTTTTGGTCCTCGGGGAGGTTTTCTAGGCCGATATCTTTGAGGAATTGGTCGTCGAGTCGAAACATTGGTGTCCTTTACATATTCGTCGTTACGTCTATTATACCCTACTCATAGCCTAGAAAAATACCCCTGTTTGACAGGGGTATTTTGTATCGCGGGTATGTCTGACCTAGGCCAGCTTACCGCGGTTTTGCAGCCATCGAACGACCGCTTTCTGTGTTTGCTCCGAAACGTTCGCCTGAGCGTCAGGACGGCTCAATCCGCTCGTACCATCAGTCATTGTGTAAGTATCATTAACACCTTGGAGGTCAATATAGTCACCCTGCGTGTTTTCAAGATGCGTGTGCAAATCGAGCAGTTCTTTTGCATTCAAGTGAACGTCGTGAGTATCAAGTACACGGTCTAATACCTGTGTAAAGCCATCGCCTGGACGAACATCGACACTTCCGTTACCGAAGAGCTCGTGAGCTTTATCCATCAGATTAGCGACCGTCTCGCCATTCTTAGGGCCACCTGACTTAATTGTAGCCGCATCAAGAGCGCTGGCGCCGTTATCTTTCATGATGTAGTACGCGCCAATTGCACCGCCGACCGCAAGTACACCGAGGGCAACCTTTGCTTTAGGATGACGGCCCAATTTTTCCTTACCTTTATAGGTAGCGGCTTTAATCTCAGCTGCTAGACCGGCTGGCGTAAAGAAATCACGCATACGTTTTCGCCATGATCGGCGTTCAGACTCTACTTCATCTTCTGACTGTTCAGTTTCGCCGTTGGCTGCTCGCGCAACTTCGTCATCTTCTGGCAGTTCAGACACAACTTCCGTAGATTGGCTGCCGGCAACTTCCGCAATCTCATCGTCTACTGGTAGCTCTTCAAGAAGCTGTCGGTCGGCCTGGGCCTGTTCGGTACTGTTTCGCTTGGCGTTTGCTTCAGACTCCATTGCGCGGGCGTTTTCATCCAAGCGAGCCTTGGCTTCGTCAATCATTTCATCAACCGAGACAGGTGTTTCGGCCATTTCTTGCTTAACTTTCTCAACTGCCGCTTGCTTACGAGCAATCTGCTCCTCGGTCATGACTGGTGGCTCCCAAGGGGTAACCCGTATGTCATTCGTTGCTTCTTCGGCGTCTTCAGACTGCTCTGCCTCACTGGCAGCTTCAGCCTGCTGGCGTTCAGTCATGTCGATAATACGACCAATAATGACGTCTTTATCTTCAGCTGATAGCTCAGATGTGTCTGAGAATTGCACTAATAAGTCCTGCAGGCGGTCTTGCTTGTCGGCTAGCACCTGCGTTAGGCGAGCCTCATTGTCGGCGGTAACTAGAGTGGCGTTAATTTCTGCAATACTTGCGGCAATTCCTGCCATCTGGCGTACTCGTACGTCAGCGGCCATCTTAGAAACAATATCTGCCTCTTTTGCTTCGGCTTCGGCCTTAGAGTTACGGTGTTGCTCAACAGCATCGTTCCATTCTTTCTCATAGCCAGGGCTTGGCTGTGATTCAAGGTCAAGGTCTTTCGATGCGTTCCAGTCAGTGTTCCAGTTTACGGTATCCGATGTATTATTTGCGAGAGCTTCCATGTGTCGTTCGTAGGCGTCAGCTTCTTCAACGCGTCGTTTGGCGTCGTCGCTGAAGTCCGTCGAACCAGCTTCGGCATACAAAGATCGGAAGAGC
>JAUPVA010000077.1 GCA_030917245.1 Patescibacteria group bacterium | reverse complement strand
TCGATACTTCCCCGGTTCCGCCTGAACTCGCTGCGATTATCGAGGATGCGGAGTCATTGCCAGAGGTTGACATTGACCGTGGTCTAAAACTCCTCGTTGACCACGATCGCTGGCCCGATTCATACCGAGACAACCCCGAAGCATTGCCGGCACCATACACTAAAAAGATAGCCGACCTCGCCATGCGTGTAGCCGCCCGCGAGCCCGAACAACTGACTATCCAGGCAATTGGTGCGTTGGGGCGCGCTGCCGACGACACTGGGGATCATGACTTACTTGAAATCGCGCTCGAAAAAGCATCAGCAATGAATTCGATTGACACGCATGTTCGACCACTCGACCCACCGTATGTAGAAGCACTTCGCTACGCCGTGAGCCATGATGCCACTTTTCGTGAGAGTCTGAAGATTGTCGAGTCTCAACCGTCTTCTAGTGACACTGAGTACGATGCCGAATCGAGTAAGCCCAAAGGCTTGCTAATTCCTTCCGGAGGATTCGATCGACCGACGGATGACAACGAAAAGCAAGATTATGAGTTCCTTTATTCATACGACGTACCGAATCCACTTGCAAAAAGACGCCCACAAAAAAACGACGCTCTCAGCGAGCGTCGTTCTGCCTGAAACCAAAAGGATTAGTTTACTGCAACAATACTGTAATTAATCTCGCCTTTAGGTGTTACGACAGATGCTTTATCGCCAACTTTTTTACCCATTAATGCGAGGCCAATTGGCGATTCGTTACTAATTTTTCCCTCTAACGGGTTAGCTTCGACAGGTCCAACAACATGGTACGTTACACTTTTTGCACCGTTTTTCAGTTCAACCTTGCTCCCAATTCCCACAGTTGATTTGCGAGACGCCTTAATTAGCTCGGCGTTCAGTAGAATATCTTCGATTTCGGCTACGCGACTTTCGACAAGACCCTGCTCTTCTCGGGCGGCGTCGTATTCGGCGTTTTCACTAAGATCTCCGTAGTCACGGGCTTCGGCAATCTTTTCGGCAATTTCCCCACGACGGGCTTTCAAAGATTCGAGCTCAGCTTCGAGTTCGACTTTGCCTTCAGCAGTGATCTGGTACATTTTCTTCATATTATTTCCTCGCTCTTTCTAGTGTTGTAATTGGATGACGATTTTTTTAAAGAGGTGCCACTACGGCACCGCATACTGTTGACTATAAGTGTAAACCCCACGCTACATGAAGGCCGTTTACATCGTACTTATTATACCAATGATTACCGCAGTACGTCAATTAGGTCTGCCGGTGCAACCAACTTGGTTTCTCCGGTAGATCGTACCGTGAGCTCGTATTCACCCGATTCGATACCACGGTCGCTAATCGTTAATCGCTTTGGAATACCCATTAGTTCTGCGTCGGCGAACTTTGTGCCTGGTCGCTCATTACGATCATCATACAGTACTTCTATACCTGCATTCGTCAGCTCTTCATAGACTCGATCTGCTTCTTCGCTCCCCTTTGTACCAATTGATACAAGGTAGACAGCATATGGGGCGACTGCTTCTGGCCAAACCAAGCCTTTGTCATCTGAAAACTTTTCTGCAATAACTCCCATTGCCCTCGTAATGCCAATGCCATAACTGCCGATAAAAAGTGATTGTTGTTTACCGTCTTCACCGGTGTAATACAATCCCATTTCGTCAGTTTTTTGACTGCCAAAGTTGAATATGTTGCCCGTCTCGGCCGTCTTAACCTGTTCAAGTTCATCCCGTGAGATACCCAACTCTCTAACTGCATCGTCGATAACTTCTTCGTTAATGGCAATATTCTTGTCACGGTGGAGATATATTACATCCTCCCCGGCATCACAGACAGTTTGAAACTCGTGACTGAATTTCGTAAAAGCTCCACCACTGGCGAAGGTGACATACGTGTCTTCACCGATACCAAGACGGTCATAGACTCGCTTGTATGCCTCAATCGTTTTGTCATAATACGCAGCTAAATCTTCTGAAGTCGCATGGAAGGAATACATGTCCTTCATTACAAATTCACGACCACGCATAATGCCACTCTTTGCACGGAGCTCATTGCGCATTTTGGTCTGAAACTGGTACAAGCTAACCGGCAGGTCTTTGTAGCTTTTGACGTACTGTTTCATCATTTCCACAATCGGCTCTTCGTGGCTCCACCCAAGGCCAAGTTCGGTATCATCTTGTAGTTTTGTCTTAAACCATACGTCTACCGTTTCATCACTCCAACGTCCCGTTTTTTCCCATACTTCACGTCGTTGTAAACCTGTCATGATTAGTTCGTTTGAATCAATAGCATTCATTTCTTCGCGAACAATTTGTTTAATCTTTTCAACAACCCGTATGCCTAGCGGCAAATACGCGTACACTCCTGCCATTTCTTTATACACAAAGCCAGCCCGTATAAGCAGTTGGGCGTTCTTTGCTACCTCGTCAGCAGGCGCATCTCGCAGGGTCTTAGTGAACAGTTTAGATACTCGCATAATCTTCCTTATCCTACCTTACATTTAAGCGGGCGGCAACGGATTGATGAACAAAAAATAAAACGCAATGCCGTTTTTTATAGAGTGTAGCAATACACCAGCCCAAATACTCCCTGATACAACACGCAGTCCGCCCGCTATCAGACCCATGGCGAACGTATCAACCGCAGCTCCCCACTGCAACACAACTCCCCCACCCTCAGAAACGCCTATGACATGCATCAGCCCGAATAGGACGGCCGTCACAAGTACCGCCGCCCACTTGCCCGTCTTTTCCTGAAGACGCCCCAAAAAATATCCTCGGAACATCAGTTCTTCAGCTAGTGGTGCCATAACAACCAATGTGATAAAGGCGACGATGTACTCAATGCGAACTGATAAGTTTTTGAATGGAATATCTTGACCTACCTCGGGGTCAATAACTTGTAACACCTCTATGCCGACATACACGAGCATTCCGGACACAATGTAGTACGGCAATACCGCAAGTATACTCAGCCCAATATCCGTCCACGAAGGAAGCCGGCTTATTCCAAGTACTGCCTTAGAAACTTTGATCCTAAACAGTACCGTTGGAACGCCCAAAGTAAGACCGAGTGCCAGAATATAGCCGAGAGCAGCCATTATCGTCATTTCAACCGAGTCATTGAGTCCTTGACCAATGCCACTCATAATCAATGCGGCAAGGGTTTGACCAACAACAAATGCCGTTACGACCCACAGTGTCAATCCGGCTGCATACAGAGTAATCTTACTGAAGGATTTTGCTGACATCAGCTACCGTCACCAATACGATAAGAGCCATAAGAGCCAAGAATCCAACTGTTTGAATTTTCTCTTCGAGTTCTTTAGTCAGTGGCTTCTTTAGCAGTCGGAAAATTGTCATCGTAAACCATCGACCTCCATCGAGTGCAGGTATTGGCAAAACGTTCATGACGGCAAGGCTCAACGAAATGACACCGGTAAGTAGCAGTAATGGTTTAATTCCAGCTTGCTGCATTTGTGGGAATATCACTCCAAGGATGCCTACTGGACCAGAAACCTTCTCTGACGCTGCCTGTGTGTCACCTCTCGAAACATCAGCCACTAATGTTCCTAGGGCCTTAAACGTTTCTCCCGTTAGTTGCAGGGTCGTCATAAAGCCGACGATCGGGGCCGACCATGTTGCCCTGATTTCGCTGAGTTGCTGGG
>JAUPVA010000076.1 GCA_030917245.1 Patescibacteria group bacterium | reverse complement strand
ATTGACACGTTAATTATGAGTGAGTCTCTAGTTATTCCCTTTGAATTTATTAACAGCCGCCTCGTTATTGACTTGGATTTCATGACAATTATTAATTTAATCAGGTACGTGCTATTCGATTGATACACTGAAGAAGATGGAGAATTGAATATCCGTGCGCCTTTTTGGCGGACTGATATCGAGTTACCTGAAGATATCGTTGAGGAAGTAGGTCGCTTGTATGGATTTGAAAATCTTCCACGAGAGCTCCCGCCGCGATCGGCCAAGCCGGCTCCGGTTAATCAAAAACTGCGCTTAAAGCGTAAGATTCGTGAGATTATGAAATCACTTGGGGCAAACGAAGTGCTTACCTACAGCTTTGTTCATGAAAAAGTATTAGTACGATCAGGTCAAAATGTATCAGATGCATTTAAGCTTACTAATGCTCTTAGTCCAGATTTGCAATATTATCGGCTCAGTCTAATGCCAAGCCTGCTCGACAAAGTTCATATGAATATCAAAGCAGGGCACGACGCATTTGTCTTATACGAGCTTGGCAAAGGGCATAACAAGAATGATTATGAGGAAGATTTGCCAGCAGAAACTGATCTTCTCGAAATGGTGTATGCTTCTAAGCAAATTGGTCAGGGTGCTGCTTTTTACCAAATGCGACGTATCGTTGAGCAGTTAGCCAGCGATTTAGGTGTTTCTGTAGAGGTTACTCCCCTCACTGATAAGATGGCTGACATGGGTCAGGTTATGTATAATCCATCGCGCACAGCGCTGGTCCGATCGGGTGAGCAAATTCTTGGCTTAGTAGGCGAATTCGAGCGTTCTGTCACTAAGAATTTCAAGCTGCCGTCATATAGTGCAGGAGCCAGCTTGCGACTGTCGGCACTCCAAGCTTCTGCAATGCCAACATCGCAGTACCAACCTTTATCGAGATACCCAAGCGTCAGTCAGGACATATCACTCAAAGTAGCCGAGAGTGTGACTTACGGCGATTTATATAAATTGGCTTTAGATGTCACTAAAGGCTATTCCTCGGATTTAGCTATTAAAATATCACCGATATCTATTTACCAGCCACCGAGTGAGCAAAAAAAGACCGTAACTTTTCGATTTGTTGTTACTAGCTACGAAAAAACTCTGACAGATAACGAAGTTTCGAAGATGCTCGAAAAATATGCTGAGCGAGCAAAGCTTGAGTGTTCTGCGAGCGTCGTTTGATATACTAAGACAAGTAAATAACACGACTGAAACATAAGGGGAGTATATGGCTACATCGACTGCGCAACGCGCTGGAATATGGATAATCGCGATTGTTTTAACAGTAGGTACAATCGGTGGGTTCTTAGTAATGATACTGGCACCGCAAAATGAAGCGAGTGACGCTGAACGCCAGCAAAAAGAGTTTGCAAAGATGATTAAGCAGCAGCAGGAACAGCAACAAAAAGCGAGCGAACCTTTAGATGGATACCGTGCTGAGCCTTTTGATGCGGAAAGTGTCAAAGAATTAAAAGTCGAAACTTTAGTAGAAGGATCGGGAGAGCAGCTGACCAAAGATTCGACGATAAGCGCGAATTATTTCGGATGGACAAGCGACGGTAAAATCTTTGATAGCAGCAAAAAGAGTGGGACGGTAACTCCTGCGGAATTTAGTCTCCAGGGTGTAATACCAGGCTGGACCGAAGGTTTGACGGGAGCTAAAGTTGGTTCAACGGTAAAATTGACGATACCTGCAGAAAAAGCGTACGGTTCTACTGATGATGGCATGGGACGACCGGTCGGACCGCTCCAGTTCATCGTAGAAATCAAGGAGCTTAAATAAAATGGCAGATATGAAAGTGCGTGATGTAGTGATGATTGGTGCCGGTCCAAGTGCATTAGCAGCTGGTGTGTATACGACACGAGAAGATATTGACACGGTACTGTACGAAAAAGGTGTCGTCGGTGGCATGGCGGCAATAACCGACAAAGTAGATAATTATCCTGGCTTTCCAGATGGCGTAGAAGGCATGAAGCTTGCGAGTTTATTTCAGTCTCAAGCTGAGCGATTTGGAGCACAGATTGAACTAGGTGAAGTTTCAGAAATACGTGACGACGGTGACTACAAGACGATATCCGTTGATGGACAGGAGGTACGGGCCAAGGCAGTGCTTATCGCAACAGGGAGCGATTACAAAAAAACGGGAGTACCCGGTGAAGCTGAATACTTTGGACGGGGAGTTCATTACTGTGCGACATGCGACGGAGCATTTTACCGGGATAGAAAGTTAGTAGTAATTGGTGGCGGAAATTCTGCAGTTCAAGAGACTATTTTTCTGACTCGATTTGCTAGTCACATTGATTTAGTTGTTCGAAGCACACTCAAAGCAAGTGAAGTACTTCAGAAAGAACTACAGAAGTATGTCGAAATCGGTCATGTTACAGTCCATCTTGGCACGTCGCCCGTAGAAATGGTTTCTACCGACGGAAAAATCTCAAGTGTTCGGGTTAGTGATAACGGTGTTGAAAAATCTATCGAAACAGACGGAGTATTTGTATTCGTGGGGCTTTTGCCGAATACGGGGTTCCTAAAAGAATCTTCAATCGAGCTTGATGAATATGGTTTGATTAAGACCGATAGTAAACTTGCCACGAGCATGAAGGGCGTGTTTGCAAGTGGTGATGTTAGGAGTGGCGCGACGCTTCAGATTGCGAGCGCGGTTGGCGAGGGTGCGAGTGCAGCACTGAGCATTCGAGAGTATCTCGATGGCTTAAAGCATCACTTGGGTGACACGGAGTCGCCTCAGGCTACGTAGGATTCAAAAAAACGTTCGAGCTGACGGACGATCTTCGGGTCGTCCGTTTCTAATGCAATTTCACGCGTTCCTGCTAGTACGCCTCCATACACAAAATTATGTGAACCAGTTACGGCAACCTTCTTTCCGTCTGGCATAGTAAAAATCATGAATTTTGCATGTAGGTAGCGTTGCTGTTTATATAGTGTCTTGTGACCAGAAAAGAACATACCAAAAGTGATTACCATGCGGTTGAGTGGCCCCGCTAGCTCTGGCGGATTGAAGTACAATCGGGAAGATTTTGTTTTTAAAATTCGACTTAGTTTTCCGGTAGGACAATACTGCGAGACAAGCAGGATATCTTGAGCTTCTCGTGCGAGTTCGCAAACTCGTCGGTAGATAATTGAGTCACCTTGGAAGCCACCATCAGTCAGCACAAGATGCTTGCCATAAGAAAACTTATGGCTTCGATAAGTGTAATGACCGCGATCGGCTTTGGTGATTTGATTAAATTCATGGGCTAGGTCATCGGCAAGCCTTTTGTCCTTACACATAAACATGTAATCGTTATTGCCAACGATATCTTTGCCGTATAGGTTGACGCCACCAAATGAGAACGCCACGTCATCGACCACTAGGCATTTAATATGTGTTCTACCTGAAACAGGCGTGACGCTAAAGCGCCCCAGCCAATTAAACGTGATTCCTTTTTTAGACAATTCTTTAACGGTAGACGTAGTCGCGCGAGATTTTTCGGTAAAGAATTTAAAGGGAAGAAAATGCCCACCTAACTCTCCGTAGGTAAACACATCAGCAGCAATTTGGACGCGGACTCCCCGCTCCGCTGCTGCCTCAAGAGCATCGACAAAATCATCGGTAACATCGTCATCGGTAAACATGAGTGACATAAACATGACACGCTGTTTTGCGGTAGAAATGGCTTTAATAGCTTCTTCGATGTAATCGGCAGTAATCAGCAATTTAGGTGAAGACATGACTTCATTATACAGCTCTATCTCGGTAGGGTTCCCATAAAGACAATTTGATATACTAAATAAAAAGAATTGTTACAGTAGACAGGAGAAAACTGAATGGCTGATTTTAACCAAGTATTAACTCCAGGGAATGTGGATCAGGGGACGGTGAATACCGTAGTAGAAATACCCGAAGGCTCGCGCCTAAAGGTTGAATGGGATCGCGAGCGTGCTGTATTTATGCTTGATCGCGTTGAGCCCGCAATTTTTGCAAAACCATGTAACTATGGCTTTATTCCGCAGACGCTCGATGAAGATGGTGATGAGCTCGATACGCTTATAATTTGCCCTGAGCCGCTTGCAACGGGAGTTTGGCTTGAAGCCAAAATTATTGGTGTCATGAAATTTGAGGACGACGGAGAAATTGACGATAAGGTTGTTGTTGTACCGGCAGACAATAGGGACGACAATCGCATCAATAGCCTCGAAGATATTCCTCAACTGGTTGCTCAGTTAGAACATCACTTTACGCACTATAAGGATCTAAAAAAACCCGGAAGTACCGTCGTTAAAGGCTGGGGTGATGCCGAAGAAGCAAAGGCGATTATTAAATCTTGTATAGATCGATGGAATAATCGGTAGCGATGACCGCTACGTGCTTCGTTGCTAAAGCGGTGGTACTCGACGACAGCGGAAAGTTTTTATTGCTTACCCGTAGCGATACTCACCCTACGCTTGCTGGATTTTTTGACCTTCCAGGAGGAATGATTGAGAAATACGAAGAACCTGGTGAAGCGGTGGAGCGTGAAATTCTCGAAGAGACAGGGCTTGAAGTTACGGAAGTCAGGGTAATGTACGCCACAACCCAACTCATCGGAGGCAAAAGCTATCCAACATTGTTGTACCGGGCGAAAGTTTCCGGCACAATCCCTGCGGTTACGATAAGTTGGGAGCACAAGGCATATGAATGGGCCGAGCTTAATCGGCTAGCGGAAGTTGAGCCTCAGTTGGCTCCAACTTATCGAGAGGCGTTAGATTATATACGTCAAAATGACATACTAGCTGGGTTATAGCTTTGCTTTGAACGGGGGTCGCTTTCGACCTTTTAGACGTTCTGTCATACTACTGAGGATTCCGCGATTCTGTCGAGAGAGCTGCAGTCTGAGTTTTTCTTTGGCATGAGTTGTTGCAATAAATTCTTTCCATTCGGCTTTTGGGTGCGCTGTCTTGCTCGTAAGTACTTCAACAGTATCACCATGCTGAAGTTTGTAACTAAATGGCTTCATGGCACCGTTTACTATAAACCCACTGGTATGTGCGGCGATGTCGGAGTGAATACGATAGGCGAAATCAAGAGCGTAGGCACCATTTGGCAGGTCCCAAATGTCACCTTTTGGTGAGTAAATAAAAATTCGATCATTAAACAAATTCATGCGGAATTTCTGAGCGTCGAAACTTTTGCCGGATCCTGCCTTTGATGCGGCAGTTTGCAGTTCGCGAATCCATGAAAGGTTCTGAGGCAGAGAAGCAAGAGTTCCTTTGCGGTACGCATCGGTCAGTTTTTTCTCATTGTAATGAAAGCTAGCAGCCAGGCCGCGTTCGGCATACTCATGCATTTCACGGGTCCGCACTTGGAATTCAACGATCTGCCCGCTGGGAGTTTGAATCGTCGTGTGAAGGCTTTGGTATCCATTCATCTTAGGCTGTGCGACGTAATCTTTAATTCGGTTAAACATAGGAGTGTACAGTTCATGAAGAACCCCTAGCACCAAATAGCAAGTCGATAGATCGTCCACGATAATTCGGAGTGCGATAAGGTCATGAACTCGGTCGATATCGTGCT
>JAUPVA010000007.1 GCA_030917245.1 Patescibacteria group bacterium | reverse complement strand
CTCACGCACATCTTCACTTACTCGCGCGCTATGACGATGAGCCGCTAGCGGGTAAGGGAATCCGCTATGCTTTCAAGCAACAAGATAATCAACGGAAAATCTGATCGGCTCATCGCCTAAACGCCACCGTTCCCCTATGATTCTATGGCTACCTCCGGCGAGGATCACAGCTAATATAGGCCCAATCCTCCTGAAAGGCATAGTTCTCGGTACCAAATATACTTGCTAGTTTCATAGCTTGGAAGCCGAGCGTTTTATAACCATTTATTCTATCCTCCTCCCTAGTCGTTCGAGCATACTCTACGAAATAGTCGATCAGAGTGAATCCTGATTCGGGTGAATACATTACGTTAGTTCCGTCCTGATTCCAGGGGTCAAACTCAATCCCAAGTTCTACTGCAGAGTCTACCACTTCGAAGAACGAAGTCATTTGAGATTCTGTTACGGATTCAAAATCTATATCGGACATCGATCTAACCGTAATACCGTTTACAAGGTCATATATCGCTACGCCCCTTTCGGTAGATGCGCTCTGAATTTGCTCTAGCCCAGTTACTCCTAGACCCCTAAGCCCTGCATCTATCTTCCTTTGGGTTGCTGCAGCAGTGTTTCTGGGCCGATCGAGGCGCGTCCATTGTACGGCAAACTTCGCTGCATAAAGTCGTTCATCTACCTCGGCTTCATATACGGTAGATTCTGATCCACCGCCTAAGTACCTGACTTGCTTTGCACCGGTTCTAATATCTTCTATTGTCGACTCAAATTTTTCGTAAGGTTGAGGTAATTTAGGATTTTCCATTATTGTTCTCCAATTAAATATGTCCATATAAAAAAACTTCCACTCGGGAAGTTTAATGGACAAAATATATAGAACTACCCGAGTTGAATATGGGTATGGAGATGGACCAAAGATGACAATAAAAGATTGCTCATAAGTATATATTTACATATTTAGATATAACAGTCAACAATATTTCATGCTGAGTATACCCTCATGACATGTAATATCTTCAGCTCTTATCCCTGCGCCAAGCAGACACTCTGACGATCTGGGATAAACGGTAGGCGTTGGCATGTCCGCACAAGCCTAAATACGAACTAATGTTCTGCTCTGTCACTCGCGCTATCATACGTTGGCGAGTTTTCCCACGAAGGGTTGTGGCGTATGGTCGCAGTACATAGCCAAGGAAATCCACTCCCTGATTCCACGATCGAATCTCTACTTTGTGGGGATGGAGGTCAAGGTGGAGTTCTGTGCGCAGGAAGGTGCGAATCGGATCTATTAGACTCTCAAGATACGCCTGGTCGGTTGAGACCACCACAAAGTCATCACAGTAACGCCCGTAATGCCGAATGCCAAGCGTCTGCTTCATAAACCAGTCGAGTTCGTGCAGGTAGATATTGGCGAACAGTTGACTCGTCACATTGCCAAGCGGAATACCTTTTCCCGTTTCAGCACCATGACTCAAAATAATGGTGCGGACCAGCTCCAGTGTTGCGTCATCTTCAATGCATCGAGTAATCAGGCGAAGGAGGATTTCGTGGTCAATTGAGGCAAAGAACTTACGGACATCACATTTCAGGACGTAGACTTTGTGTGTATTGTTGCGACTCTCCTGGCGAAGAAAGGTTTTTAGACGCGTCACCCCAACATGGGTGCCTTTGCCAATACGGCAAGAGTAGCTATCGTAGATGAAGCGTTTTTCAAACAATGGCTCAATGGCTGTCACAATCGCTTGGTGTACCACTCGATCGCCAACGGTTGCTTTATGGATTTGCCGCTGCTTGGGATCGCAGATGGTGAAGCGTTGGTAGGCAGCATGCTTGTAGTGGCCGGAAACAAGTGAGTCGTGGAGTTCGGCCAGGTTCTGGCGAAGTTGTTTCTGATACTCGCTCACATCCCGCCGAGCTTTCTTGCCACGCGAAAACTTCTGCCAGGCCTCAGTTAATGTTTTAATAGATGTAATGTCATCAATACTTACAAAAGAAAAAGAGTTATTATCTTGAGCGGGCTTATCGAGAGAGAGAGAGAGTACTCTCGCGCTCCGAAAAATTCCTATTATCGCCAGTGTCTATCACCTGTATTGCTCCTTTCATGAATGTTTAGTTACGTTTCCGAAGTCGGAACGGTATGGTTTGGGCGCAACCTGCCAGAATGAGATCCTGGAAATACTCCGACTATCACTACGGGCAGCCGGGACAAGTAAATCAGCCGACAAAGCTACCCACCTAAAGGAAGCATCCGTCAGATTGGATAGTCTGCGATTGCTATTAAATCTGTGCAAAGATTGTCGGTGTGTTTCCAACCAGACTTACCAGCAGCTTGATTCCACCTGTAGTGAAATCGGACGCATGCTGGGAGGCTGGTTGAAATCTATAGCGAGCAGTCCCTGACCGACGGCGACGACCAGTTGTCGTTCGAGTTGTCAGCCCAGTTGGCGTTCAGCTTCAGCTGACGGTTGTCATCCCACCGGTTGAGGTACGGAACGTTCGACCAGTCGGTATAGAGCAATCTGCCCTCTAGGGCCACCAAATCCAGACGCATCCAGATTCTGTATTGTATGTGAGATGCAAACCATCTCCAGCAGATCACACGGAGTGCTCGATATCTTGTCTGCGCACTCATTCGATTCGTAAACGGAATAATTCAGTCAGTTTCAAAACACGGGATCGGTGATATACGTCCATGAACGTATATGCAGTAACTGATCCACCCTTAATTTTAGCAAAATAAAAAACCTCTGCTAAAGCAGAGGAACGTTCAAAGTAACAAAGAAACAAATGCAAAAGTGTGATGCGGTGTCCGGAAGGGTGAAAGTTTTCAAGGATCAAGATCCAAGAATACAATACCCCTCCGGACACCAAGGAACCAAGGTCCCAGTATCAGCACTCCCTGACCGACGGCGACGACCAGCCGGCGTTCGAGTTGCCAGCCCAGTAGGCGTCCAGCTCCAGCTGACGGTTGTCATCCCACCGGCTGAGGCACGGAACGTCCGACCAGTCGGAGTTCCAGTAGAACTGGAGCGCCGACATGTTCGGGTACGGAGATGAGCCACCATTCCAGCTGGTCGTCCAGGTCGGGAACAGCAACGCTGCCATCAGTACTTCGAGACCAGCCAGCTGGACGCTGTCGATCTTCGACTGCTTGAGAGCAGCTTCAGGCGACTTACCGCGGTAAGCGTTCGGGTCAAACACCACCCAGCGGATGCCAGGAGTGTGGCTGTAGCCGGGTGCCTGCCGCAGCAACTTGGTCGTTGCCTTGAGCTCGTCCCAGCGGTACTTGGTGTAGCCGTCGGGGGCCTCGATGAGATTCCAGAGCTCATCGAAGGTACGGTGCAGACCGGACTTCCTTCCCTTGGGAGGGAGGGAGACGGCCAGCATCAGCACTTCGTTCGGGTCACTCGGCCGGTAGCCGGGAATCGCCGGGAAGTCCGAGTCCTGGAAGCCCCAGTCGAGAGCAGCGTTGAAGGCCATGACCTTCTTGAGCTGCTCCACAGCCGAGACATACCAGGTGGGCTGCTTGGCCAGGACGTGCGTGATGGCGGCCTTGGGCGGCTTGATCTCGGGGAACTTCCCTTCGATAATGTCCTGGAGCGCCTTACGAACGTTGTCTGGGTCGAGCGAGCCGTTACCGACACGCTTGACGATCTCGTTGTGCTGAGCGGTAATGCCGATCAGCTTATCGATGGTGGTCATCGTGACCTAGCTTCTGCCGTAGACTTCTCCGATACAATTTGTAGCGGTGATCTCAATGGTTCGTTGAGAACGGCGTACTATACGCAAGCAATAGAGGAATACTTGTGTAGAAAACGCCGTTCTCAGAGGGAGTGCTAAACTGTTAAGGTTTCAATTAGATTATAACACAGAATGGTGCTTTTTGCAATGCGCAACGGGGCTATAACCCCCGCATCACTCCATCCTCCTCATATTCATCCCTGTAGTGTATCCAGATGTCTTTGCTACTACTATCAAACCGCTCCCTTGTCGTCGTCCAAGTCTCAAAGTCCATATAGGCTTCATCCGTCAGCCGGTGTATCCGCTTTTCGGTACTGATGTTGTCGCAAAGCAGCAAGAGTGTTGGATAGTTGTCTTCAAACCCCCAGTCTTCCTCGTTGTTCTCATCAAACCACTCTTGGTGCGCGTTAATACGCTTCTTAATCATCCAGGTGAATGCACCAGCTTCAATAGTCTCAAGCTGGTAGTGGATTGCCCGTCCATTTTCACCTGTATGGTTGGTGCGTATGTAGAGGTCGGAAAGTGGTCGAAGAAATGCTTCAAATTGGTCTATCTCTGACTTAGCAAAGATATCGTAGGTACCGTCGTATTGTTTGTGGAGCTGCACACACAGTTTGGCCACGTCCAAACTGTGGTCTACCAGCTGTAAGCTGGCAGATCTATTTTTGTACTGGTTTCGAATGACAGCATCGGTAAAGTAGCCAGAGCTTGTATCACGAAGTACCCGAAGTCCCTTGCCAGTCAGTGAATACACTGCAGGCCTGCCGAGTAGCTTCCAAGCTTTCTCGTAGCGTTTCTGTATATAGCCTAAATCTTCCAGAACAGCTAATCTCTCATACATGGTTGCCTTACTTTTCTCGCGCCATGTACTGACTAACTCAACTGTCACAAACCGAAACTTAGCTATTAATCCTAATAACTTAATCTGACTATCACTTAACTTACTTCTATGCTGAACATCCATACATTCATACCACTATCTCCACACCCGCATCACAACTCACTTTTATCCTTATATATTTATATATAAAGAAGAGGAGGAGAAAAAGAAAGTAGCAACAGGGTTAAAACAGATGTAAATACCCGATTACCGGTGAATGGGATTATATCTATCCCTTAAGGCGCTGGGCTGTGGCAGTGCGGTATACTAGATACATGTCAAAAGACCCACTTAGTGACGAAGAGCGCCAAGCCTTTATAGATAACCTGCCGGACGATCAGAAGAACGAAAACGCCGAGCAGATCTTTAGCGATGCTATTGCACGCGCCGCGCAGCCGAAGCAATCAACTCAGGAAAAATCGACGGAAGCTGGCGACGATTATAGCGATACACAAACTCATTCAGATACAACTGAAGATACTTCGCGCTAACACAGTGATACGTGCCGTCAACTGATCGTTTCAGTTGCGACCAGAAGCCTTCAATTGTATTCGTGTGGACAATACCACGGCCGTACTCGCCAGCACTGTGATTAACACTATCGTGGTAATAGCCAATGCGGTGCAGTGTGCGATAGACCTGCGCTTGGTCGCTGTAGACAACTGTGCCGGGTGCAATACCCTCGCGTAGTCGCGGCAATAATATACGAGCACCGGCACTCCTCACGTGCTCGGCCTTGACGCGGCCACCACGCTCAACCATACCAAAGACCACTTCTTTGTTGGCGAAACCTTTACCGGCTCCTTTATTACGACCACCGACGTAGGTTTCGTCAGTCTCAACGACGCCAGAGAGCGGATTGCCGCCTTGCGCCATAAGTGTGCGGACTTGCTTGGCGATACGCCAGGCAGTCTTGTAGGTGACGCCTAAATGACGCTCAACTTCTTTCGCTGATACGCCGTTCTTTGATACCGAGAAGAGATAGACGACATAGAACCAATCTTTGAGTGAGGTCGAGGACTTATGAAAGATAGTGCCGCCGAGCGGATGTATCTGGTTACCGCAGTCTTTGCACTCGTAGCACTTGCGGCCACGTACCCGGTAGTAACGAGGTTCCATGACGCCACACTTTAGACAGGCGGGCATGCTGGCGTAGGCTTGTTTGAACATGAAGTCGAGGCAGGTGTCATCGTCAGGGAACAATTCATTGAAGCGTTTGACGGTTACCTTTTCCATACTTCTAGTGTATTACAGAGGTTACATGTTGTCAAGGGATAATCGGCAATTTCATTTATTTTCAAATACCTTTTACCCGTATTTGTTACAATCATCACTATGGAACGAGGCATAGAAACTGGTTTTAAAGACAAATCTGGCAGGTCAATACATGTCGATGATATTCTTCAGCATCGTTTAGGTAATTTTGGTAAGTCGGGTGGCCCAATAAATAGTCGAGTTATAGAATTTCACGGCAAGTATCAACTTGTGATTGAGGCGGAAACGGATCTTAGTCGCGGCGGTAACAAAATAAGCGAAGACTATTGTAAGAACGCCATAGTGCTTCACTGCACTCATATTCCTACATAAAATGTCATTTATCTAGCATTTGTACTAACTGCGTTGATGGAACAGTTGGAACATTATGGCTTTCTATACTGTTGCGAACTACTTCCACTAGCGGGAGCCAAGGTCATATATTTTACAGGTTATCCAGTAAGCATTCACGCTACTGGATATTTTGTTACACTAAATTTATGAAAGTCTGGGAATCAGGACGAGAGTCTAATCTACTTGATGATATTATTGCTGGTCGTAAAACTGTTGAAGGAAGGTTGAACAGGGGCAAGTTCGCCGAGTATTCAGTGGGTGACATAGTTAGCCTCAGGCGAGATTATCGGGATACCAAGGGTATTTTACATGACGGTGAGCCTGATGCAGCCCAAGTGAAAATCATCGCAATTCGTCATTATGAAACATTTATTGACATGGTCGAAAGTGAAAATTATAAATCTGTAATTCCTTCAGCAAATAGTGCTAAGGAAGCGGCTGCAATATATGACGATTACTACTCAATAGGTGACCAGAATAAATATGGCGTTCTAGCTATTGAGATTGAGTACATTACTGACTAATAATTTATCTTGTTGATCATACTAAGTTCGTGACCTGTAAGCCGAGCCAAGCCATGTTAGATGAAGTCAGAACTGTTGGTCGGTTCTGATTTTTTATATCCCAAGATAGAAATGAAACCATCGTCTTTTGTTAAGATGTAATTATGAATAAACCACAGAGACTTAGTTCTGGTGATAAAGTCGCTATTGTAAGTCTATCCCGAGGCATTTTGGGAGAGTCCTTCGCGGCGCATGAGATTGTATTAGGTGAAAAGAGGCTTGATGAATTCGGACTAATCCCCGAGTACATGCCAAATGCCAAAATGGGCATTAAATATTTGCAGGATCATCCCGAAGCGAGAGCGGAAGATTTGAAGCAAGCCTTTTTGGATCCATCTATTAAAGGAATCTTCTGTGCGATTGGTGGTGACGACACAATAAAAACAGTACCTCATCTACTTGATGACTCAGAGTTTGTTGCGTCTGTCCAAGATAACCCAAAAGTTTTCTTAGGGTTCTCGGATACCACGAATAACCATCTAATGTTTTATTCACTTGGCTTACAAACGTACTATGGCCAGGCATTTTTGACAGATTTTGCTGAGTTTGCGGACGAGATGCTACCCTACACGAAGCAATGGTCAAAAGAGCTAATGCAGCCGAGCTCGCACAAGGAAGTATCACCAAGTGATATTTGGTATGAAGAGCGCGAGTCGTTCGGTGCTGATCAAGTAGGTGTCGCACGAGTGAGTCGTCCTGAAGAGAGGGGCTTTGAAGCGTTACGGGGCAGTGGCAAAGTAGAAGGAGAATTGCTCGGCGGATGCATTGAAAGTCTTTACGAGATGCTCGTTGGTGGTCGCTTCCCAGAGCAGGTAGAGATCACCAACAAATACAAGCTTTTCCCGTCAGCTGACAAGTGGAAGGGCAAAATACTTTTTGCTGAGACTAGTGAAGAAAAGCCCAATCCCAAAAAACTGAAAAAAATGCTAACAGCATTAGATGAAGCTGGGGTGTTTGGGGCAGTAGCTGCGGTATTAATTGGAAAACCACAGGATGAACTGTTCTATGACGAATACAAGGAAGTTTGGCTCGAAGCAACAAAAGAATATGAATTACCAATACTATATAATCTGAACTTCGGACATGCAGCACCACGGTGTATACTACCTTACGGTGGCAAAGTTAGAGTAGACCTCGATCAGATAAAAGTTCATTTACTTGAGCCTTTGGTAGCCTAGGTAGTTGCCTTAAGCAGGAAAGAGTGAATGGTCACACTAGCAATTTCGAAAGTGATAGATTTTCTAAGTTAACTACCTCATAAGAGTATTCATTATTGTTGCGAAGTATGTCCACTAGTGGGAGCCAAGCATAAACACTTTGCGGAAGCAGAGTGTTTTTGCTTTAATTAAAGCAATATCTAAAAAGGGCATCGATGAATACACAAAAAGGTTCAGCTCATATACTCATCATTATTGTAATATTGCTTATTATTGCCGGCACATTGGCGTTTGCGTTGTGGCGCACAATCGGTTGGAGTCCAGAGTCGGACTCGCCCAAGAACACCGAACAAGCAACTTCCCGGCAAGAGGGATATATAAATAGTAAAACCAACGTCGTCTCTTTTGAGTATCCATCAGATTGGAAAATTGTCGACAAGGACAATATCTATTTGAATAGATTTGAAAGCCCGGCGTGGTATAACGATGGCGATGGCAACCCAAAAATTCATTCTTATGGCGTAGGCGAATATTTTACAGTCTGTAATGTGCCTACTAGCGGCTACTATCCCGATGGTAATTTTTTTTATACTTACGACCAAGAATTTTTAAGATCCAAAGACGCAGTCGCTAACGGCAAGGCTATAAGCCTGGAAGAGTTAGAGGTTGACGGCAAACGGGCATTTACCTATATCGACTTGTTTTTCATTAAAAATGCCGATCAAGGAGATCATAGGAAACTTATAATTGATACAGGGAATAGGCCTTGCATAATTGATTACATGAGCGTAGAGTCGGGCTTGAGTTCATTGAATTCTGAGGCTTATAAGCATCTTATTGCATCACTTAAATTTTTGTAAAATATAGTAATTGAAGCTAATTTTAAAGTAAGGACTAGACATACAGCCGTATTGCGATTTATCGCGGCAGTTCGCAACTTGTATGTCGATATGCCTTGTAATAATGCGCTAGCTTCGTCCACTACCGGGAGCCACGAAAAATGATTCACCATTCGGTGGATCTTTTTTCATATCATGTAAGTTCGCGGCTGAACAAAAGGCTTGTTAATCGACTAAAGTATTATATGGTCAGTACATGAAAGATGGCATAAAAAGCGACAGGGAGCAGATTGAAGGTGCGCTGGACGCAGCCGGGATGGCCTGGTGGTCCCTGGAATTTCCAAGCGGCGCATTGAAGTTCTCGCCGTATAAAGCGAAGACATTAGGGTATGAGGAGGAGAATTTCGTTCATTTTAAGCATTTTACTGACCTCATTCATCCTGATGACAAGGATGCGGCTATGAAGGCGATGACCGATCATTATACGGGGAAGAAAAATATCTACGAGGTGACATATCGGATCAAGGCGAAAGATGGATCGTATAAAAAGTTTTACGACAGGGGCAGAATCGTCGAAAAGTATGGCAACAACTTTACGGTGGCCGGTATCGTATCTGAAGTTAGATGATCATAATCACCGCATGTTGCAGGAATAAACAGATATTGACAAATAGAATAAAAATGCTATTTTATATTTATGACAGAACGTTCAGTCGCATACGACCTTGCGGAACATATCTTTGAAACTATCCAGCTTGAAAATGATGTCTTGACGCCGGCGGACATTCCGACAGGAATCGGGTCGATACGCGCAAGCTCGGGCCACATGACGGACACCCGTCAGGTGGTGGCATTCGGAGACAGGGCCGATACATCCCAACCTAGCAGAGAAGTGTTAACGAAGGCCAAAAACGGTGCGTACTATTTTCAAGTGACCGAAGGTGTGTACTACACGGGTAACCCCTCTAAGCTTGGGCGCATGGTAATTACTCCAAACAGCCCTGAAGCGCACACTATGCAGTTGATCGACTCGTTGCTTATAAAAGATCTATCGCGCATAGCGGTCAAAGCTACATTCCCTGAAAAGTTCTAAGCTTGCCGAGCAGGGGGAGCCATGAAAAACGCGTCAGCATCTGCTGGCGCTTTTTTCAGAACATTGCGATTGTACTTGAGCGGCGACTCGCCAGAGCTGAGTATGGCACTTTACGAAACCAGAGAGTATTTGCTTTAATGAAGGCACCATCTAAATAGGGGCATTTATGTCGTCAAAAAGCAGTGTAGCGCGCATGATTATTATCGTAAGTCTGATAGTGCTGCTTATTGGCGCGCTAGGATATATTTTTTGGAAGAATAATATAAACAAAGATGAAGCGGTTAAATCCCCGGGCGGTAGTTCGGCGAGCGAGCCTTCTAAGAGTGCAGCCAAATTGCCTGACATGATTATTTACGACCCGACTGTTAATGTTATGAAAAAAGATGACGTATCTGGACTTAAGGACGCACCGGACGACTTTAAACAATTTATTGTTTCTCTTCTTGGAAAAGATGGTGAAAATACTAACGCCGAAGCGGAGAGCAACTGCTTTTCAATAATTACGGTTCACAAGATATACAAGCAGAAATACGCCACCGGTGGTGTTACCGCAGGAGGAGACTGCGCAGGTGGGGCGGCTGTACTTTGGGGCATCGTTGATGGCAGCTGGAAAGATATTGCTGGAACACAGAATATTGGTTTTCCTTGCGAGGATCTTGAACGATACAAGGTGCCTTCTGAAATAGCTGGTTCATCTTGCTATGACCCAAAAAGCCCGGGTGGTTCAAGAAATTACACTCAAGCGTAGATACCAACTTTGCTGCGGAGTATAACCCTTGCTTCCACTATAATATTGCCGAATCATTTGGACCGATATCTCTTCTTTTAGAAGTGACCTTTGTCACAAGCAAATCCACGTATGGTGGCTATAATCTTCAACACTACGCTATAGCAATAAATACGAAAATGATATTGGGGGCAAAAGTGGAGGCAATGTATTGTGATACGGGGAGCGTTATTGACGATTATGAACTAATCGATGACGCAGGTTTTTTTATCAGCACTCAAAATGAGCAAGCATTTTTTCCTAAGCTTGACGGAGAGCTATTCCCGATTGTTATGGAGAATGCAGATGTGATTGCTCCTTGCGCGTGGATGGACGGGGCAGAAGTGTCACTAACGATCGCGTTAAATAACTATTACCGGCCGATGACCGAAGAAAACGCAGATGATGTGATTGCAGATGTGTACGATTTTTTGTCTCGGCAGATAATATTGATTGAACCACCTGAAGTTTTAGAAGTGCAAACACTTGAAGTGTCATTGCCGGAAGTATTTGCGCCTGAGCTGACGCAAAAAAATGAGAGACGAGAGTCGCAGCCTGCCAAGAAGTCTCTGCAACAGACTTTTCCAGCGCCAGCTCAAACACAACTACCCGGGAGAGATGTAGAGGTTACTAAAGATTCAGCCGAATCGACCATTAAAGAACGCCCCGATGAAGTCAAAGCAGCTCAACAAATTGAGAAAAAGAATAATCTTAAAGATAGTTCTAGTGCCGAAGCAACAGTGCCCTCAGAGAATTTTTTTAACGGTAACTCTAACGATGAGCCAGAAAATGAAGTGCAGCAAGACTTTCGTTCGCCCGGATCAACCCATAATGTACTACCTAGCGAGTTTATTGACGCTGCGTCTGATGATCGGCAGGTGGAAGCTGTAGTGCATCAAGGTGCAGAAACCTTGCGCGGCTATGATGAATATATTTCTTTGCCGCTAGAACATGTAATGGAAGTTCCAGACGATACAGCTAAAGTAAGCATTATTGAAGAAGTTCCCGAAATAACAATGCAGCAGTTCATTGACGAGCCAGAAATGGGCGATAATTTCGAAAAAGAAGACGATGAATATGCCGAATTTACTTGCGGCTTACTATCTGACAATGAAGAGCAAAACGAGCAACTTGGTGAAAGTTTTCTAGAAGATGAGGAGTCTGACCGCCTTGATAAACTGCCAAACGAAATGGAGCAAATTGAGTGGCCTTCGGTTTCAGAAATTATCGACCATGGTGATGACTCAGCTAGTGGTCTAAATGAATTGGTGACTGATACAGATGTCGATGTAGTAGATGAACATGAAGAAGGTTTGGTCGAAGCGGTAGTAGAACCTTCTAACGAACTACCGAGAGTAGATGTAGCGGACTATACTTTGCTGTCAACTGAAGAACCACAATTGAAGCTATACGCTCGCGGGTTCATTCTAACGAGCGAACAACTTGTAGTAGATGAGAATAAAGAAGAGGACGATGAGTATGTGTCGCACCGCCGAGCGAGTGGGCTAAGAGCCGTCGTAGTTAGTTCAAAACGGGCAGCGCTCAGAGTCATAGCGATTGGTCGGTCGGCTTTGAGGTTGCAGGTGTCTGCACCAAGCAGTGCTCGGCTATAATTGCTTTATGACTCCATTTTTCCATCGACATGAACGTACGATAACTTTGTTGTTTTCTTGTGTAGCATTTGCCGTGAGCGCGCTGTATCTCTGGATTGTGCCCTTAGAGGTGTCGTCTGCTTCTGGAGTAACGAAGCTTATTCTTATGTACAGCCATTCGGTTTGCTGGGCACTACTCGGAATTGCCAGTCTAGCTTGGGTGCTCTTGAAAAATAAGCGGTTTGCGTTGGCCTGTGTATATTTGGCACTTGCCTGTTACGCAGCGTTTATTGCTACGCTGCTAGGAAATTAGTTACCGTTCATTACTTTATTGCAGCAGCGATTTCATCTGTTTGGCAATGAACTTCGTTGCAGAAACTGCATTGAGCCGGTAGAGACGGTTCATTAGTCGAGAATCACTTCCCGTAAAAATCTGAGGCTTATTTTTTTCTATTCCATCAAGAATAATCGCGGCAGCTTTATCAGCAGGTAGCATTCGAGCGCTCAGGTCTTGAGCGTTAGCACTCTTGATCGTTGGTGCTTTGACGTCGGAATTTTTTGTAATATTGGTATTTGTTGCGCCAGGAAAGACTATGCTTACGCGAACAGGTGTTTCAAGTAGTTCTGCATATAACCCCTCAGTGAGAAGCTTAACAGCAGCTTTAGAGGCGCCATAAACACTTTGACCGGGAACTGGCAAAAATCCTCCCATACTTGAGACATTAGCAATGTATGCTTCGTCGCGTTTGAGTAAATGCGGCAAAAAAGCCTTCGTCATATGGAGTGTGCCATAAAAATTAACGTTCATGACTCGCTCTATGGCTTCATAGTCGAGGTCGTTGACTCTAACAAATGGCTGTATGATGCCCGCACAGTTTATTACGCCATCAATCTGGCCATGGGCCGACAAGACGGCTCCGGGAAGTTGTTCGACGCTTTTTCTATTGGTGATGTCTGTTGGGTGTGTGCTGAGGGAGTCTGCGTACTTCTCCGCACGTTCCTTGATTGCAGCAAGTGATTCTTCGCGGAGATCGACGGCTGCAACCTTTGCCCCACGGGCAAGAAGTTCGAGTACGAGTTCGCTCCCGATGCCTCCGCCTGCACCGGTAACTATAAAGACGGTATTGTTTAGTTTCATGAGTATAGTATATACCTGAAATTCAGGCTCTGCCGTTCTTTTGCCGGTGCATGCATCCAGGCCAGCAACAGGGACGACGGATGCCTTCGACGAGTTCAGATACGGTACGTTCGATGCGTCGCTCTCGAGTCTCAATTAATTTTGCCGATTCTACCCAGCAAATCCATTCATTACGGGCAAGCTGTGTTATATCGTTCCAGGCATCAACCGAAGCTTCATTCGCAATTAGCGCCTTTTTTAAGTCTGCAGGAATGGCGTGAACGACACCTGGGGCAAGAGATTTCATAGCTGTATAGTACTTGGTCGAGCAGACCGGTCGCAACTGTTTTATTACTTTAGTAGGGCCAAACTGTAATTTTTTTCACATGTACAAACCAGCGCAACAGATACAATTATTGCGACAACGGAACGTAACAGGAACACTCATATAAAGACTATTGACCCTAGTGCAATCTTTCAAGCTCTCGAGACGCCACATATTGTAGTGGCGGCTGATTACCCTACGCTGACGGTCATTGAGCAGAATCAGGCGCACGAACGTATTTCTATGAAGCTACGCTCCGAGACTCTGGGCAAGGCTTTTCTTGACGCGTATCCAGATACATCCGATCGATTCAAAAAGACGGGCAAAAGCGAGGTTGTCGAGTCGATTCATCGGGTTCTTACTACTGGCGAGCCAGATAATATGCCGATTATACGCTACGACCTACAAGACGAAAGTGGCGACTGGGTAGTCCGCTACTGGAAGGCAGAACACTTCCCGATCAAAGAGAACGGGGAGGTTGTAGCTGTATATCAGTCAACGAAAGACGTAACGAACGAAAATAAAATAGAGCAAACACTTGCTCAGACACAACGTAAGTTGCTTGAAGTGCTCGCTGCAGGGCAAGTAGGAACGTGGAGCATGGACCTGGCGAACGGAATCGTAAAAGGTGGACCTAATCTTTCGCGGATGTTCGGTCTTGATCCTGAAAAAGTTGGCAAGGGCGTTTCATTGGCGGTGTTTTCAGAGCGAATACATCCTGACGATAGACAGCGGGTTCAAAAAGATATTGAGGTGGCTACTCGAACGGGCAATTATTACGAAGAAGAATACCGTGTTGTTGTAGATGGCGAAGTTCGATGGGTGCTTGCACGCGGCCAAACAAAAGCAGTGGATTTAGATGGAGAAAATATCTTCTCCGGAACACTCATTGATATTACTGACCGAAAAGAGCATGAGCATACTCTTGCTGCAAGCGAAAGACGACTACGATTTATGGGTGACTCAATGCCCCAGCTGGTTTGGATTTCGGCGCCCGACGGAAGGGGCGAATATTTCAACCGACGCTGGTACGAGTTTACCGGTGCAGATGCTAAAGATAGCGACATTGCGTGGACGGAGTATATTCATCCGGATGATCGCGAACAAATGAGCAAAGCGTGGGCGAAGTCGATTAAGAATAAAACGCCGTACGAAATGGAATACCGACTATTCCATGCTCCGAGTGAAATGTACCGTTGGGTAATAGTACGGGCGATTCCTTACAAGGCGGATGACGGGTCGGTAATAAATTGGTATGGAACATGTACCGATATTGACGATCAGCGACGAACGTCTGATATTCAAAGCTTTTTATCGAAGGCATCGAAAGAACTTTCATCATCGTTGAAGTACGAAAAAACTCTAAAAAAAGTTACCCAGCTGTGTGTGCCGACATTAGCTGATTGGTGCACGGTCGACCTTGTGAATAGTGATGGTACATTTGAGCAAGTGAGCATAGCTCACCACAACCCAGAAAAACTTCACCAAGCCGCTAAGTATCGAAAACTGAACCCAATTGATATGTCACAGCCTACAGGGTTACCAAACGTGGTTCGTACGGGTAAGTCTGAGTTCTATCCGGTGATTTCTAACGAAATGCTCGAAAGTTACATAGAAGACGAAGAGAAGTTGGCGTACATGAAGTCGTTTAATCTTCATTCTATAATTATTGCCCCAATCAAAATTAACGGAAAGATTAAGGGTGGGGTTACGCTCGTATCTTCTGACTCTGGGCGATATTATAACGAGGCTGATCTTGCTATGGCGAACGATCTTGCCTCCCGCATATCGCTGGCAATGACGAACTCGGAACTCTATACACAATCAACGAATAGTCTAAAAATCCGCAACCGACTAGAGAAAGATCTGCTTCATGAAAAGCAAAAGCTGGAATTGCGTGTGAAAGAGAGAACCAAACAACTTCAATTAACAAACGAGGGGTTGCGAGATGAAATAACTCGACGACAGTCGGTCGAGTCTGAGCTTTCTCGAAGCAATAAAGAACTTGAAGACTTTGCCTACGTTGCATCACACGACTTGCAGGAACCACTGCGGAAAATTCAGGCATTTGGGAATTTGCTCTTGGGTGAGTATGGAGATTCACTCGGTAGCGACGGCGCGGATTATCTGAAGCGAATGCATTCAGCGGCAAGTCGCATGAGTACACTCATCGAAGATTTACTGACGTTTTCTCGGGTCGGTCGTCGGGGCGCGTCGCTACGAACAGTGAACTTGACCGACGTTTTGACCGATGTTGTGAGTGATTTGGAAGCGCGGATCTCAGAGACGAACGCTACAGTGAAGGTCGGAAAGCTGCCAAGTGTAAAAGCCGACCCAACGCATATGCGACAACTCTTTCAAAACTTGGTTGGTAATGCAGTCAAGTTCCATCGCCCCGATGTGCCACCGGTTGTGTCGGTAGAGTCAAAAATAAAGCACGGTGGCTACGAGATACGCGTAACCGATAATGGTATCGGGTTCGACGAGAGATACCTTGATCGTATTTTCGCTGTTTTCCAACGACTCAATGAACGCTCAAGCTACGAGGGAACGGGCATTGGGCTGGCAGTATGCCGCAAAATTGTTGAAAGGTACGGTGGTACAATTACAGCTGAGAGCACCAAAAATCAGGGTTCAATTTTCATTATTTGGTTGCCGGTTACGACTAAAAAGAAGAAGGAGTAGTATGGAAACCGCAGAAGCAAAGCCGATAGTAATTCTTATGGCAGATGACGATGATGACGATTACGTACTCACCAAGAAAGCTCTTGGCGAGAGTCGATTGTTAAATACACTCATGCGAGTTCGTGACGGCGAGGAGTTAATGGACTACTTACACCGACGTGGAGATTATAACGCAGAAAATGCTCCTCGACCTGGGGTCATATTGCTCGACCTTAATATGCCGCGTAAGGACGGTCGCGAAGCGCTGAAGGAGATTAAATCAGACGATGATTTACGGAATATCCCTGTCGTTGTCTTTACGACTTCAAAGGCCGAAGAGGATATTTATAAAAGCTATCAACTTGGTGTGAACTCGTTCATTACAAAGCCGGTAACGTTCGATAATCTTACTGAAGTTATGCGTGCCCTTGGTAATTATTGGTTTGAAATTGTAGAACTACCAAAGTACTCATAGGTATGGACCCTCGAAACCTCCGAAAAGTTCGAATTCTTGTCATCGATGATGATGAGGATGATTGGCTGATCATTAAGTCGTACTGCTCAAAAATCAAAGATTTCACCTGTCATGTTGAATGGGCTAGTACGTACGAGCAGGGGATTGAGAAGATTAATGAGAATGCACACGACGCTTATTTAATTGACTACCGTCTTGGCAGTAAGACGGGTATGGAAATACTTGAGTACGCCCACCCTGAGCGTCGCCGACAACCGTTCATACTCATGACCGGAGTTCTCGACAGCGAACTCGAGTGGCGCTCACTTCGCTTAGCGGCTGCAGACTATTTGGTGAAAGGTTCGTTTGATGAAATTGCCTTAGCTCGCACTATATCGTATGCGATGCAGCGTAAATTTATAGAACAGCAACGGATTGATCAGTTGCTTGAGCTAAATCATGCGAAAGATGAGTTTATTTCGATTGCTTCTCACCAGCTACGTACGCCCGCGACGGGCGTTAAGCAGTACTTAGGGATGGTAGTAGATGGCTTTGCTGGGGAAGTTCCCGAGCAGCAACTTACGATGCTTAAGCAAGCGTATCGCAGTAACGAACGACAATTACGGATAATCAGCGACCTGCTGAAGGTGGCCCAGGTTGACTCGGGCAAATTAAAACTTCATACGCAGCCAGCACAAATCAACGAGCTTATCGATGAGGTGATTGACGAGCAAAGGAGTACGTTACAAAGCAGAAGCCAGAGCATTACGGTAGCCTACCCCAATAAGACCTTTCCGACCGCAAACTTCGATACTCATGCGATTAGAATGGTACTTGAGAATATTGTGAATAACGCCAGCAAGTATTCACATGAAGGTGAGTCAATATCTGTTGAAGTGACTGACGACAAAGATGCAGTGGCTATCTCGGTGATTGATCAAGGGGTGGGCATTGATGAACACGACCTACCGAGGTTATTTGAGAAGTTCTCTCGTTTTAATAACCCACTATCAACGAAGGTAGGAGGTACCGGACTTGGCTTATACTGGGCGAAGCGCATTGTCGATATGCACGGGGGGCGAATTGATTATCAACCTAATACGCCAAACGGCTCGATTTTTTCGGTAGTGCTTCCAAAGTCCCTTCCGCAAAATAGTGAATTAATTCACACCTCATAACAATGTTAATAGAGTAGAATCAGTAAAGTATGACGAAGAAAAAAATGAACATCCTTATTGTCGAAGACGACGAAGATCTCAACAAAGCTTACCAGATGATTATAGCTTCTGATGGCCACGAGGTTTCTTCGGCGTATGACGGAAAACAGGCACTTGAACTGTTGAAAAATGGCTTGAAGCCAGAAATCATATTTTTGGACTTACGAATGCCGGTTATGGACGGAATTGCTTTCTTAAAAGAATATGACACGGCTTCGAACGATGCGATTGTTGTTGTGTTTAGTAACTACGATGCTCAGAACGAAGTAGATCAAGCATTTGAACTGGGCGCACACCGTTACGTACTCAAAGCGCGTGCTGCACCTAAAGAACTACTGCGAATTATTACTGATATTTCGCACGAATCTGACGATTAGACTGATAAGTCCCGAAAACCGTCTTCGCCTAAGAAAGCTTCGAGCTTCGATTTGTTTACGGTGTACGTAAAACTTGCATAATCAATGATACCTTTATCACGCAGCATCTTCATGTTTTTTGCAGTGCTTTCGCGGGTCAGACCAACGAGCGATCCAAACAGGGAATGGCTCAGTCGAACATCGATTTTAAAAATACCAGGTTCGACTTCTTTTCCGCGGGTGAACAGCAGGTAATAGAGCGTAAACCCAATCTTTTCTAGGGCTCGGGATTGTTCGAGGCCGGTAATTCGAAGCAATAGCGATGAATAAATAGTTGCAGTCTGACGCAGCATTGCCTTCATCCGCTCAGGCTTGGCATCAAGGTAGTCGTTAAATGATGTCCGTGAAATTTGGAAGATCCGACAATCGGTAACGGCTTCATAATAAAATAAGCTGTTGCTCGTGACTCCAAGCACCCAGGTAAGAGGAAGGAGATCACCATCGCCGTGAAGCGAAACGGTGCGCTCTTCGCCAGACGAAGTAATAGTGTAGGCTCGAATAATACCACTTCTCACCATCATGACACTGCGAGGAATCTCTCCTTGGAACAGCACGTTCCCACCTTTGCTAACGGTTCGAAACGATCCATGTGGCTTAAGTTCGTGCAAAAAATCTTCCATCTACTACCTTATAGTATACCTTTGGCTAAACGATAGTGAAAATTATCACACAATTTTTGTAAGTCTAGTCACATCCTGTTGCTGCGCTTACGCCTATAGTAGGTAGCATACCAACTGTGGAGGAGGGTAATATGACAAAAATGAGTACAAGTGATCTAACGGCACGAATTAATCGTTTCTTGGACCGCAAAATGCCGGTAAACGGCACTACTTCTGGATTATCAGAAAACAAGGTCCGTCGAAGCCCACGAACGCTCATGGATGTCTCGGCCGCTCCCTACATCCAGTTGGCGATAAAGTAAGAGAGGAGTTCTAATGCGTACGACTCATTCAAAAGACGACAGAGCTAAGGCTCGAAAGTTATTGAAAGATTTCGAACGGCAGTATATTGCTCGCAATAAAGACCCCCACATCTACCTTTAATACCCCCACACCCTACGACTCCGCCGGCAGCCCCAAGCCGGCGGTTTGCTTTGTTAATGCATAATTTGAACGATGTTCGTCAATTCGTAAAATATGTGACATATATTACATCTACAGGGGTAGCAAGTCGATATAATCGCAGTATGGAAGTAAAGCAGAAGGTAAATATTTCGAGCAAGCAGGTGATAACTGCCGGTAGTATTTTGATGGCACTGTGGTTGCTGGGCTCGAGCATAATGCAACCGGACGGATTTGTGATGAGTTTTGCCGCGGGCGGAGCGGTACACGGGGTGCTACGGGGGCTCATTGTCGGCGCGCTGCTGGCCGTACTGTTATCACGACCGCCTCGATCGATGCCATTTCGCATTGTACTGGGAGCGGTTTCGTCGGTGGTGCTGGCGGGAGCGTGTGTGTCTATGATGGACTATCAAATCGGCATTTTAGACGCCATTCTCTATCTGCAAGTGTCGATCATTTTGGCTATTGAGGCGATTGAGAACCAAAAGGCACCTGTTGGGTTGTCGTCGCAGCCGCACCGTACGTAACGCGATGATCTAGGGCCATGATTGAATCTGGCATTCCTCTTATGGTATGCTATGGGTAATTCATAGGGGAAAACAGGGAGAAGGCGTACACATGGACTATCTGTCGAATCGGAACACACGAGCAACGCAAGCTCGTCGTGAGCATGCCGTACCGTCAGTCGCACCTGCGCAGCCTAAGGCTGTTAGTACTGCAAGCACCCAGCGGTCGGCCGAGCCAGCAAAAGATCGAAAACCGAGGCGGCGGTTGCCGCTTATCATCGGACTTATTATCGGCATAGGGCTACTGATAGCACTTGGGTTGAACGCATATCGGTACACGACGGCGGCCCCTGCTATCGATAGTGGAAAGTTCCAGGTAGTCGTATTGCGGGATGCTCTCAACACCCCGAATTATTTCGGCAAGTTATCAGTCGTCAATAGTGATTATTTTCGTTTAACTAACGTGTTTTATTTAAAAAAGAAATCAGATGGTTCATCGGCGTCGTCACAGGCGGTAGAGAGTCAGGCGGCATCGGACTTCGAACTGATTAAGATGGGTGATGAGATTCACGGTCCGGAAGACGAAATTATTATCCCGCGCGACCAAGTACTGTACTTTGAGAATTTGAAGCCTGGTGGCACGGTGTCAAAAACCATCACCGAGTTTCAGAAGAAGAATAAATAAATCCGGCAACGGGTTGATCGGCAGCGGATAAGTACAGGTATGCCACTCGAAGTCAAAAAACGATTTTCGGTTCCGGGAAGTGACAGGTCGCCAGATACGCTGCCTCAGCGGACGCTGAAGCGGGAGCAACGTCGAGCGAGTATACGACGTATCGGCGTGACATGCAGCGTGCTGGCCGTTATCGTAGTGACAGGCGGACTCGTGTATACGTGGTATATCGGCAGACAACAGCCAGCACAAGCTGCAGAACCGCTTGCGTCGCGGTCCACGCGCCCGTTGATGAAACCAACAAAAGTAGCTTCCGATGCTCCTATTGGCGCCGCTGTCCAAACATCGACGCAAGAGGTCAAGCTAGGAGAAAACGCGTCGGTAACCGTACGAACAAATCCGGAAGCCGAGTGTTCTATTGTCGTGAAGTACAAAGACATTCCAGCTGTCGATAGTGGTTTAATACCAAAAATCGCAGACGAATTCGGAGTCGTTAGTTGGGCTTGGACCGTACGGCCTGATGTTCCTAGCGGCAAATGGCCAGCTGAAGTAACCTGCAAAAACAAGAAACACAGCGCTTTTGTACGAGCAGAAATTTCGATAAACTAGCACTCGCTTTCGCCTAGGTCAGCGGAGAGATCGAATGTAGGTAATCCATGCGTCGTCGGCAACGGCGGCGCTGGCTTTGATGAGTACGAGTAGATCGCCTTTACGAAAAATAACAGATTGCGGCCCTTTGGCAGACGTACCGACGTAGACGGTCGTCTTGTCCACCGAAAGCGTTTTTGAGGCACCGTAACCAAGTGCTAGATCTTTGACCTGATCGTCAGGTTCGCTCTTAAAATCCTGGGGCAATTGTTGCTGGGAGACATTGATCGGCGTTGACCCGATGCGATCGACATAAGCGAATACGGGATCTCGATTGGGTGGGCTGACTCGGGTCCAGCCACCGTAATCCTCTATCTTCGAATCTTCCGGGATCAAGGTTTCGAACTGCGGAGTTCCTTTTTTGAGCTCTCCAGCCACTACTGGCTGGTCTGGCTCGCCCTGATCAGCATCTTTCGTGGATACTGCCGACTGCGATGCGTCACGTCCAAATATCAGCGGAGTTGCTGCGCCAATAATAATTGACACACAACAAAGTACGACAAGCCGTCGGTCGCGGTAAAAAGAAGCAGGGCGATGAATCGGTTGATTAGAACGCATAGTACGGTGTATCAATCGGTTGCTGAAGACCACCTGTGAATGTGCGACCATGCATCAATCGCTTCGCAGGATCGGCGGTGAACTGGAGCGTTAAATCGGTAATCGTCGGCCCACGAGATACATCGTCAGGGTAGCCGAACGCCTGTGAGCTGTCGACTCCGACGTTGAAATAATAATAGCGTGCACAGTTAGTCGATGCACCGCTGCTGCTGCGCGGCGTATAGACACCCGGCTGGCCTAGGGTCACGTTACCGAAATATGTTTCCTGTCCCCAGGTAGTCATGGCGGGCGTTGTGCATAAGGTGGTGGGATTGGTCATGCTGCGGTACTTCAGTTGCCACCGCGCACCGATAGAGTTGTCGACACCATTGAGCAGCCAATTCGTAGGGAAGACATCCGAATCGGTATCGATCATAATCGAGTATTTGGCAACCTGTGGCTGAGAAAGTAACGCGGTTTGCTGGGTAACTGGGGAGGCGTACGACAGTGTCGTTCCACATCCTCCGCCCATAACATAGGCTTTGCCGTCATGATACGCGACTCCGTTGCCATATCTGGCTCCGCCATAGCGCTGATTGGTTTCGTACCATGCGCCAATACCGGTCGGATTATTGCCGGTAGAAATGGTTGTATTGGCGCTGATTGGTGCAATGAGTGTGATAGGGTCACAAACTGATGCCGCAGACCGTCCACCGATAACGTAAACGTAGCCATTGGCAGCAAAGCCGTCTCCTTGAGCTAGCGGCTGTGGCATACTTGCCGAGTTCGACCATGAACCGACGTTTCCATTTGTGCCGTTAATTTGTGCAAATTGCGTATCACTCAGATAGTTGGTGCCGTCAAATCCGCCGAATAAATACAGGTTATTAGCATATGCCACCGCAACCGTACCGCTGCGGGCGACGTTGAACGGCGTGCTACTACTGGACCACGCCGTGGTGATGTTGCCACCGCTGGATAACTGAGGGCTGACATATATCGTATTACATACTCCTGTGGTACAGCCGGTACCAGTGCCTTGACCGCCAACGACATAGAGTCGGTCGTTCCATACGGTTGCGCCAAAATTTGACCGCGCGGCGGGTAATCCATTTGAGGCTGTCGCCCAACTGGTTATGTTGCTGCCTGATGGAGTGCCGTAATATACTTCAGTGCGTCTGTCTGTGGCAGTATCGCTTTGCCCTCCTATGTAATACAGCGTTCCGCCGGCTGCTTTGAGCGATCCCCATGTACGGTCTGCTGGTAGGCTCGCGGTGGTATTCGTCCATGTGCCAACGGTACCGTAGG
>JAUPVA010000075.1 GCA_030917245.1 Patescibacteria group bacterium | reverse complement strand
GCGCGCTAGCCAACTGCGCCAATGCCCCGTATCGCTTGATATTGTAACAAACCAACACCTCTATTTCTAGAGGTGTTGTAAGCTGTTACGCGCCCACCCGGGGCACGCGGTGTTGATGTTTCAGATGTGTTTATTTAATCAGCGACAGGTACCCCTGTTGCGTACCAGCTTGGGTTGCATTATGAAGCTTCAAAGTCAAAAACACAAGCGTGTTACAATGGTCGAGTGAAAAAGACAAAAAAACCAACAAAAACAGCTGCCAAACGCCGACTTGCTGAAATATACGGATGGGTTGGGTCTCTTTTCATACTTGGCGCATACGCTCTGCTTAGCTTCGGGCTCATAAGTAGCGAGTCAGCCATGTACCATGGAATTTTCTTCATTGGATCTACTGGATTGGCTGTTGTGACCTATATTCACAAGGCATTTCAGTCTTTTACGGTCAACGTAACCTTCTCTCTGCTTGCCCTTATTGCTTTTATACGCGTTGTATATTTCGCATAATTTGTAAAAGTGTGCTTTAATAGAACCGTTCAGAAGCGTTGTGACATGTTGAATGGTTACCTCGGGTCGATCTGAGTACAAGACAATTAATTCAAAGGAACCAACATGGCACAACAAAACTTGTTTATCGGTAGCCTGGCTTACGCCACAAACGATGACGGCCTTAAGGCACACTTCGAGCAAATCGGACCTGTTTCGAGCGCTCGCGTTATCACCGACCGTGAAACTGGTCGTTCTAAAGGATTCGGCTTTGTCGAATTTGAGAACGACGCCGACAACCAAAAGGCTGTCGATCAGTTGAACGGCAAAGAACTTGATGGTCGAACCATCAATGTTAGCCTTGCTAAGCCTAAAGAAGATCGCCCAGCCGGCGGAAACAACGGCGGCGGATCATTCCGACAGCGCAGCTGGTAATCGCTCAACGCGATAATCGAAATGACTCTTCTCAGGAAGAGTCATTTTTTTATTGAGCAAAAGGCGAAACTAGCCAATCAATGTTCAGATTAAAAATGGTATTCATAATGCCATATCCATTCAACAGCCAAATCGTTACGACGACAATTATAGCGGTAAGGAGCCAAACAATCGCTTGTACAGGCCACAGCTGCCGCCGAAGCCATGCCTGCCATGCATCGTATTTCATATGTGCATAGTCCAGTACTTTTTGAGCAGCGGGATAATCACGAGCTAAAATCGCTAAGCCCGTGAAGACTATTAGCCATCCTGGACCTGGATAAGGGATAGTCACGACACCCACAAGCATTACCAGTCCCCCCAGTAATGTACGGAGACTTTTTGCAGCCTGGCTCTTTCTACGCTGAGTACTCATATGTTTAGTATACTAACTCCATGTCGAATCGTCCTACCATAGATCGGATTGCCGAATTGCAACAACTTATTGCAGATTTCGCAAAAGTACGCCGAGTACCAGACCTTGCAGACAATGGATACAAAGAAAATGATGTCGAGCATAGCTACGGATTAGCGATGACATGCTGGTACCTGCATCCCTTTCTAGTTCCAGAACTGGATTTAGGTTTGATTCTGCGCTACTCCCTCGCACACGACATTGTTGAAGTGTACGCCGGCGACACTTATTCGTTTGACACCGAAGCGCTTAAGTCAAAGGAGCGGCGGGAGCGTGATGCGTTGAGCAGGCTTCGACAGGAATGGTCTGATTTTAAGGATCCAATGTTATTCGCAGAACGATACATGGATAAATATGATGAAGAAGCTCGTTTCGTTAAAGCGGTCGACAAAATATTGCCCGTACTAATGTTTGAGTTAACAAAAGATCCAGCTACGTCGTGGCTCAATCATAAGGTAACCTTAGCCATGGAAATCGAGAATAAAACGTCAATGCACGTATCGGAAGCCATCTCGCCGTACTACGAACGACTCATACAGTGGTTAGACGAGCGCGATAATATTCCTAAAAATTAACCGTCAACAAGAGCAAAACGGGGCCTGCTAACGCCGTTAATTGTGACAGTTTCAGTAAACATTGCGAGCGGGCGCACAAACATGTTGTACTCAGAATCATATAACGGTTTATATACAACCTGCAACTGATTATGTTCAGTATCAAGGGCAATTCCAATCACTTCATATGACTGTCCGGTTTTAGCATGAATGTAGCGACCTTTTTTGATGATGCCAGGTTGTTGAGAGTGAGGTTTCATAGCCTCCCAATCATTTTCAAAAACTCATTCTCATTGATCACTACGGTACCAAACTGTTGGGCTTTTTTTAATTTGCTGGCGCCTACATTTCCACCAGTAAGTAAATAATCGGTGTCTTTTCCAACGCTCGATTGGAACGTACCGCCGAGACTCCGTATGGCTTCCGCTGCTTCGTCTCGGCCCATTGATGTTAGTGTGCCCGTCACGACAAATGATGTATTGTTCAAGATACCCGACTTTTCTTCGAATAGTGGCCTCACTTGTAGGTCATCGAATTTATCGAGTAAGCGCGAATTATCCTCATCGGCAAACCACGCTAAGACACTTTCGGCCACCACTGTACCTACTCCCTCGACCGAGAGTAATTCATCCATGGTTGCCACTGAGAGTGCCCGTATGCTTTTAAATCTTCTTGCCAAATCAATCGCTGTCTGAGCACCTACATGACGAATTCCAAGTCCAAAAATAAATCGTTCAAGCGGGGGTGTCTTCTTCTGTTCAATCGCGGTTAATAGTTTTTGAGCAGAAGTATCGGCAAAACGATCAAGGCTAAGAAGCTGTTCTTTCGTGAGAGTAAAGATATCCGCAAAATCAGTCACGAGGTTTGCGTCAACTAGTGCCTCGACGTTCTTTTCTCCTAATGTATCGATATCAAGCGCTCCTTTTGACGCAAAATGCTCGAGTGCGCGCTTCAGTAGAAGTGGTCCAGTTGCCCCTTTTACCCTATAGACGGCCTCGTTGTCTGCTCGTTCAAACGTCAGCTCGGGATATTGGCGAGAAAGTTCAGCCGGATAATCAAAAGGACGGCTCCTGTTTGGTCTCAAGCTTTTTAGAACTCGTTCGACCTGAGGAATAATGTCTCCCGCTTTATAAATGATAACGGTATCGCCTACCCTTATATCTTTTCGACTGATTTCGTCGGCATTATGCAGACTTGCATGCCGGACTGTAGTGCCGGCAACATCCACCGGGTCAAAGACAGCAACGGGCGTAGCAGCACCCGTGCGCCCGATAGAAATAACGATATCTCGCACAACCGTAGTGGCTTCCTCGGCCGCAAACTTATACGCGACAGCGGCGCGGGGCGTTTTTCCGACCGTGCCGAGAGTTGCAAACATTTGTCGGTCATTGAGCTTCACCACCGCACCATCGGTGTTAAATGGCAATCGTTCTCTAACCGAGTCGAGATGTGACACATAAGCGATTATTTCTGCACTACCATTCACCACCTGAGTCTGCCCGCTAGTTGTTATGCCTAGTTCATTAAGTATGTTATATCCGTATGCGACGGTAGGCGTATCAGACAAGTTGTCTCGTATGATATCGTAGCCGACAAAGTGCAATGGACGCTCAGCTACAAGCCGAGGATCAAGCTGACGGATTGTTCCAGCGGCAAGATTACGTGGATTTTTGAATAACGGAAGCCCAGATTTTTCTCGCTCACGATTGAGAGCAGAGAATTCTTTTTTAAGCATGACGATTTCACCGCGAATTTCAGTCCGTCCGCGTAAGAAGTGTGCAAACTTTTGATTCTCACGAAGTCGCAAAGGAACGTTTTGTATGGTTCGGACATTCATTGTGACATCCTCGCCTACGCGACTATCTCCCCGAGTTATTGCCGTTTTCAATACACCGTCTTCGTATATAAGAGCACAGGCTAATCCGTCCATTTTTATGTCACATAGAAATTCTTCTTTGATATGAGCATTAATGCGTCGCATTCGCCCTATCCATGCAGCGAGTTCCTCATAGCTAAATACGTCTGCCAGACTAATCATTGGAATCTGATGGGCGACTTTTGTAAATTTATCTAGAGCTGCACCCGCAACACGCTGAGTAGGGCTATCAGGCGTAATTAATTCTGGATATGCTTCTTCAAGTAAGACTAGTTCATGTTTAAGACTATCTGCTGCCGCTTCGCTCATTATCGATTCATTTAGAACATGGTACTTATACCGATATTCATTAATCAGCTCGCGAAGTTTAACGATTCGATCTTTAGGCTGGTTTTGCATCGTCTTCTACTATTTTTCTATATAGTACGTACATATAGGTTGCCGACCACACAACAACCAGCGAGCTCATGCATGCCATGAACACTGGAACAATCGGTACCGACTGAATAAATGGCAGTACTTTCTCAAGCGATCTGGTAAGTACTATGACTGGCAAGAGTACCACTATCCATGAAATAAACCCAATTAATAGCATCCAGAGAATACGTAATAAGATTCTGATTCGCCTGCCAATCGCCATGTCGCCCGCCGTACGAATAGCGCGCCAGGGATACATGCCAGGCAAGGTGACAACTATCATGGCCAACATACCACTGACTACCCAGTACAAAGATGCCACGATTAATAGCCCGACAACAATCGATATCATCATTGCAATAAAACCTGTTTCAAAGAGATTTGTGGTCATCGCACTACTAAAGATTATTACCCCTATGGCTGCAGGCAGAAGTTGCACTAACACGAGAAGAAAAACAATCCCGGTTGCTACGATTGGACCACCTGCATTATAGAGCCCATCGCGTAGGCGTGGCTTTTTTCCTGCAAGAATAACCCTTAATAGCCAGACGGCGGTTAACCACGTAAGAAGCAGAATAAGAGCGGAATAAATTTGCTGAGCATCTGTCAGCTGAGGGCTAAAGCTTCCAGAGATACCTGAAAGCAACAGCAGGCCAGCCTGTCCAAATGATCCCCATCCTCCTTCAAGAACCCCCCCGCTCGTATCGTCAAGTAAACTCGAGAGCTGGGCGTATGTACCTTGAGACGAGAGGCCAACAAAGACTGCGCCTAACGTAACGTAAAAAAGCAACAAACCAAGGAACAACTTTTTATTACTCAGTAGTACGCGAATTACACTGAACGTAAATGACCAATATCCTGGCAACGACAAAGAGCGTACGTAATCACGCCTCCTTGTATAGCGAAAACTTCGGTGGGGCCGACGAGAAAGGTATTGGGAAAGCGATGACCTGATTGTATTGCGAAAGTTTATGGTGCTCTGGCGTAGGCTGCTCGTAGTATCAACAGCGCTGTCGGTTTTCTTCTTGTTACTTCTCTTCGTCATGTGTGCATGAATCCTTAGAAGGAAGAGCCAATCGACCTGAGCCGTGCCACGCGCTCTTCGATTGGTGGATGAGTGCTAAAAAGCTTTGCTAAGCTTGCTCCCTTTAACGGACTAGCAAAGAACAGATGAGCCGTACTGCTGTTTTGTCTCCGCATTGCGGTACCAGTCGCACCTAGCTTTTGAAGCGCCGAAGCTAGAGCTTCAGGGTCTCTGGTTGTCATTGCACCGGTCGCATCGGCTAGGTATTCACGTTGTCGTGAGATTGCAGCCTGGACAATGATCGCGACAAATGGAGCCAGTAAGGCCGCGACAATACCTAGTACGAGAAATATCGGATGCGGAGGACTATCGTCTCCTCCACCAAACCACATCATACGAAGAAATGCATCTGCTATAAGACCAATCGCACTGACTAATCCAAATACTATCATCATTACTCGTATATCGTAGTTCTTCACATGACCCATCTCGTGCGCCATGACGGCAGTCAGCTCGCGATCATCCATCAGCTCTAAAATACCCCGCGAGGCAGCAACGTGTGCATGCTCAGGATTGCGGCCTGTTGCAAAAGCGTTAGGAGCCGGATCATCTATTACGTAGACCTTAGGCATCGGCATTCCGTCAGTAATGGCCAGATTCTCGACAATTCGGTACAGCCGCGGGTCGTCTGATTTTGTTATCTCTTTCGCCCCATTCAAACTTAACGCAAGCTTAGCGGCTATAAAATATTGTATGACCGTATAGATTGTTGCCCCAACCAACGTTCCCCAAAAGATTCCGATACTGCCGTAAATTTCTGAAAAGACATATCCTATCACGGCAATAATCACAATGAATATTGCCATGATAAGGATTGTATTCCGCTTATTGGCGGCTATTGCACTGTACAAGTAATTAAACTCCTAAAATTTAACTTCGACTGGCTTCTCTACGGTAGCCATGTCATCAACTTCAAAGAATTCTTTGTTCGTAAACTTGAATAGACTAGCTACGACATTTGCAGGAAACTGCTGTATCTTGGTGTTCAGATCACGAACGCCACCGTTATAAAAACGACGAGCAGCTTGAATTTTATCTTCAGTATCTACAAGTTCATTCTGCAGCTGCTGAAAGTTTTCGCTCGCACGTAGTTGCGGGTATGCTTCTGAGACAGCGAAAAGACTTTTTAGCGTTTGTTCAAATTGATTTTCTGCTTTTGCCGTGGCTTCTGGCCCTTCTTTCGTTGCTGCGAGAACGTTTGCACGTGCCTCAGTAACATCCTGAAATACTTGCTTTTCATGCCCTGCGTAGCCCTTGACTGCTTCAATTAAATTAGGAATCAAATCGGCGCGGCGCTTTAGCTGCACGGTGATATCGCTCCATGCCTCCTGAACGCGTACATTCAACTTTACTAATCCGTTATACGTTACCCATACAAATAGTCCAATGACTACGACAATTCCGAGAATTACCAACGTTGCAATGATCATCACTATCCTTTCTAGACGTGTTTTTACTGCCTTTAGTATAACCGTTTATTGCGGAAAAAACGAGTCTCCTGATCTAGTAAAATAATATCCCTCAACAAAACAGAAAAGCGCAATATAGCATTGCGCTCATACGATTCACATCATAGCTTCTGTGTAATTTGGTACGCGGGGCGGGACTTGAACCCGCACGGCCGTTATGGCCAAGGGATTTTAAGTCCCTCGTGTCTACCGATTCCACCACCCGCGCTTATACATGACATGGAGGCACGTACGGGTAACGCTCCCGTCTACCTGGTTTTGCAGACCAGTGCCTAACTTCTCGGCCAACGCGCCTTGCGTGTCACTTGTTTGATTATATCAAACAAGAGCAGAGAATCACGTGCAAGCCCACAGATTTTCTCATTAACTTGACCATAATTCATTAATCGAATGTTGCCAGCTATTAATATAGCTCGTATGTAACATACGAGCATACAGTTTCGTTTGGTGCACCACATCGACCTGTCGTGGAACACCATTGAACCAAGTTTGGTTTTGATGTACGAGAAACTGATCGATCTAGGCTGGGTTTATTATAACGGAGAAATCCATATTGTCGAGCCAGAAACAGAGGAGAGTCAGCACCATGTTCGCTAAAACCTCTCTCTACGATCAAGATGCGTTCTATAAACTGTTCATACGCGACTTGCTTGTTAGTAAGCATGAGGTTGTCATTGAAAGCCCTTTCATCACCGAGAAGCGTATGAACGTGCTCCTACCCATTTTTGAAGAAATGTGCAGGCGAAATGTAAAAATCATCATCAATACACGAAACCCTATCGAACATGAAGGGGATTATGTACGGCAAGCCCAAGAAGCAGTGATGATATTGCAAGACATGGGGATTACGGTGCTATATACAGCTAAGCATCATCGAAAGTTGGCGATTATAGACCGTCATGTAACTTATGAGGGCAGCTTGAACATTCTATCGTTTAGTGACAGTTGTGAGATAATGAGAAGGATCGTATCAGATGCAGTAGCTAACGACTTATATAAATATCTCGGACTACACAGGTACAATAAGGAGACAAACCATGGACAATTTTGAACCCTATGAGCTTAATGAGGCCGACATTGATAAGACAATTGCTTATCTTAAGACGATAGATCCAGATCATGCAACCCCCGAAGATGCAATTGCCTACTTGGAGTATTACCGAACGGTTATACACGAGCTAGGTCACCAACTTTCCGATAAAGAGCTGAGTCAGCTTTACGACGATTTTTCTGCCAAGCGTAATTAGGATTCATGCTTAGCTCTTTTCGAGTAGCGACGCACTATTGCGCGTAACTTATTTTTCACTGATATAATGATGATATGAACAACGCAATTCTCGTACCGGGTCGGCCAGATAAGGAAGAATATTACAACCCAAAGTATCCAACCAATAGTAATAATCATTGGTTTCCATGGTTATCCAAGCAGTTGCAGATAAACGAAGTATTTGCCGTTGCTATCGAACCACCTAAGCCATACTCACCGCGTTACGACGTATGGAAAAAAGAATTCGAAAGATTCGATATAACACCTGAAACAGTACTGGTTGGACATAGTTGCGGTGGCGGTTTCTTGGTACGCTGGCTTAGCGAGAATAAGGATGTAAAAGTAGGTAAAGTTGTATTGGTTGCGCCATGGCTAAACCCCGATAATAATCCTATTTCTGACACAGCAGATTTCTTCGATTTTGAGATAGACCCCGACTTAGTTAGCCGAACGGCTGGCATTACCGTTTTCAATTCTGATAATGACTTTGACAGTATACACAAATCAGTACAAATGATCAGGGGTGCCGTGAAAGATATTGGCTACGAAGAGTTTCACAACTATGGACATTTTTGTTACGAAGATCTGAAAACGGTTGAGTTTCCAGAGCTCGTGGAGGCGTGTCTTTCATGAATGTGCAGATCAGCATAGGTGAACTCGAAACCTCCATAATGAACACAAAAATGCCGCATGCCACTGGCATGGCAAAGACGGTAATAGAAGTGGACGGTTCACGAAGTGATTAACCGAAAGAAATTAAAATGAAAATAACCAAGCGACCTTCACATGGTATACAAAAAGAGGATGCTCATGGTGGTAGTGGTGCAAGAAAAGTTTATGCTTCACCAGACCATCTAAAAAGTGTTCATTTTGATATGATGACTCATGGGTACCTTCCTGCTGGAAAAACATTCGATTGGCATGATCATACCGACACGGAGGAGATTATGGTAGTCGTAAAGGGCGAAGGCGAGGTACACGACGAGGACGGTGTATATGATTACGCTCCTGGTGATGTATTTGTCTACCCTGCGAACACTCAACACAAAATACACAACCCCACTGATTATGAGCATGAAATGATTTTTGTAAGGGTCAAGGTATGAAGCGAGCCATCATAGTTCATTGTTGGGGTGGAGATTCTGACTATGCTTGGTATCCATAGGCAAAATCACAGCTAGAAGACCTAGGCTATCAAGTTTCAGTACCTGATATGCCTGATTCAGACCCACCAATACTTGCAACATGGCTACCGCATCTAAAGAAAATCATTGGACAGCCAGATGATGAACTTGTACTTATTGGACACAGTATTGGTACGGTTGCAATTATGCGTTACTTGGAATCACTTGAAAGTGGACGAGTTGGAAAGGTCATATTTGTTGCTGGATTTACTGACCAACTTGGCTTTAGAGAGTTGGAGAATTTTTTTGAAACACGACTTGACTTTTCAAAAATTATAGACAAATCTAAAAATGGTTTTGTTGCTATTCAATCTGATAACGACCCATTTGTTTCAGAACAGTATGGCGAACGGCTAAAGGATGAGCTAGGTACAAAATTGGTAGTGAAAAACAATGCTGGTCACATGTCTGGTTCTGTTGATGGTGAACAATCATGTACGGAATTGCTAGAGTTGCTCGAAAACCTATGAATCATATATTTGTGTTCATATCTTAAGCGTAATCTATTTTTGCGTACGTCGAAAGGCCATCTCAGTTAGCCGATTGGCTACTCTAGCCCTCTTAGCTTCTACTTGATCTAATCGAGTAATAGCAGCTCTATCAGGAGCTAATACTTGATCAACAGCCAGATCGAAAAGATCCATTTGCTGTTTGTCCCATGGATGTTCTGGGTCCTCAAGAATTGGAAGTACTTCTCCGACGCCAAGTGAGACTGGCGTTGATTCACCGAAAAATGCTGCGATTCTTTGTATACCTCTAAATTCCATATAGTGATTTTACCACACGGCCCTTACCGCGTCTAGCTATGACGCTTATTTGATATGTGAACCTTGATTCTAACAGCATTGATTTAGCCGTTTCCCATTTCTATATCTAATACGGCAGTTTCTTGGCTAGTCTTGTCTTGAGCGGGAGACCTGTGCCTGCTTCCTTGTATTTTGGTCGTTTTATTGGGCTCGGGCTTAATCTTTGTTTTTTGCTTGTTGGCATACTGTTTCTTTGAGTGCTCCTTCACTAACTCGGCTATTCTTTCGCTACCTTCATCCTCGAGCAATAAAGTTTGACCTGACATAGGTTCTTGTGGCTGTATAGCGGATAGTTTTGCGTAAAAGTTATAGGCGGGTAAGTTATTAATTTCTCCCTGTTCAATGTAGGGTGAAAAGAATGGCAGTAGGAGGCGTTCGTCATTAGGATTGCCCGTTCGGAAACATACCACAGTCCCGACGTTTGCAAGAATGATACTGACCATCTGTTGATCGTCTTGCTGTGATGTAGACTGTTCGGCCATCGTGAGGAACATTTTGTATTTGCGAGCCTCGCTGAGTAGCTGCACAAAAGAAGTCGTAGCAAAGTTCTGAAACTCATCCACGTACAGGTAGAATGGCGTACGATTGCTTTGGGTGATTCGCGCACGTCGCAAAGTAGCAAGCTGTAACTTGGCTAGAATGGTAATTCCAAACAGCTCAGAGGTGTCTTCGCCAAGCAGACCTTTCGATAAATTGCAGACTAATATCTTACCGTTGTTGATGATATCGTCGAAATCTATGGTTGATTTAGGTTGTTCGAGTATCTGCCTCGCAGATGCCGAAAAGAGGAAGCGCCCAATTTTTGAAGTGATTCCAGCCGCCATCTTTACTTTCTGCATCTCACCAGCTTTACCGATCTCGCTATTCCAAAAGTTTACGAGGTTTTTATCTTCGAGATCTTTGGTGACGGTTTTTCGATATTTCGAGTCATTCAACAGGTCGAAAACGGTAAACAGCGTAGGGTTCTCTGTTGTAAGTGCAGTTTGGATGGTGTTTCGTAGAACGTACTCAATGCGGTGACCGCCAGAGTCTTCGTCAGAAAAAATCTTTCTAAAAATCGATACGACTGATTCAGTAATAATATCCTTCTCGCGTAGCAGCTCGTTATCTTTGAGCCCAGGTGATAGCTCGAGCATATTTAGTCCGATGGGGTATTCAAGGTCGTCAGGATTGAAATAGATCACGTCGTTTATTCGCTCTTCGGGAACGTGTTTTAGTATCGTTTCGGCCATATCGCCATGAGGATCGATAACGGCGACACCTTTGCCCGCTTGCATGTCCTGAACTATTTGATATTGCAACATAGTTGTCTTTCCGTTTCCCGTGCCTCCAATCACATACATATGTCTCTCACGCTCGGCTTCAGTTAGTCCAATTGTTGTTGACGTATCGTGATGGACGTTTTCGCCAATCACTACAGCTAAACTACGACCAGATTTTAATGAGATCGGTGCTGGTAAAGTTTTACTAAGTGAAGAGATGAGGTTATCTGTTCTGCTGATTCTACTAGCCGGAAAATGATAAAGATTGGCCAGCTCGGTCGATGCAAGTACGGTCGACGAACGACGAAAAAGCGAAGGTACGCGACTTGTCGCATTTTTTAAACAAATCGATTTTGTTAGTGGTACGTTGATTTTAGCCCTCAATGACTGATACGGTGGTACGCTGTAGCCGTCGAGGGCAGACTTGAACGCGGCGGCATGTTCGCGCGCATCCGGGCTTTTGATGAGTATTCGAAGATTCACCTGAAACAGTGGATGAGTCACTTTACGGTGCATCGTTTCCATCAATTCGAGCTCAAAAGCGCTAAGGGTGCGAGCTGGCCTGTCGTGATTCGTAATCTTTGCTTGCTGTTGTGCGCTGCGTGTCTTTGAATCATAGTAGTTTTTGTATCCGTATGTAGTGCCCATGTAAACTTCACTCGTAAAATCTGTGGAGCTCATTGCCACCTTCCCGAATAGGCTGCCCAGAGTCCCGAGTATAGGGATCTTTTTACTACCTACTTGCTGAAGAATATTTTCATTCCCGAGTATCCGATGTGACAGTATCTCTGCTTCGCGAAGACGAGTAGGATATGCAATGATCTGCAGCGTTATTTCCTCATCGTCCATGAGCTTCGTCATTGCGCCAGTGACATAAGATAGCGGGTCGTGTTGTTCCATTACCGATGTGAGCGTAAGCGGCAAAACATAGTGATTGGTTTCCTTAAATTCCAGTACTGAATCTGCAGGGCTGAGCACACGTTCAACTTCTTTTACCTTAGAGTCGGGTACATATGACGCGATGATTTTTTGAGTCATACTCGAATAACGGCGCTCTGTCTGTAAGAGGAAGCGGATACCATCCCTTTTAGTAGACACAATTTCAAAACTCATTACAGGCGAACGCGCCAGTAGCTTGTCCTTCAGGCTCCTTGCGGCTCGCGTACCATGGATGACTGAAAATAACTGCTCTGTTGCCTCTGGAGTTTTGGTTATGGTCGATGGTGGTGTTATTTCAAGCCATACCATGTCTCTACGCAGCAGGTAGCGACGCCATATTATTGCTCGTGTAATCAAGAGTACAAACACTACACCTGTAACAATGACAAGTACTGTCAGTATTAGTTGCCAGTTGGCAACGATGAATTCGAGATAGGCAGAGGGGTCCATGTCGGCGCTCCTTTCTTGTCGTGGATAAACGTGTAATATATGGCCGATTGCTTTGAAAATGTTCGCTGTGACACTACGTTCAGGTTCGGCGCATTCATTTCAGAAATTGTCCATTCACCGGTAGCTGCATCAACTTTGATGACATAGGCAACATGCCCCCATTCACCCTCGTCTGTTTGAAAAACTGCGCCAACGGCAGGCGTGTGATTGACTACGTATTCTTCATTACGCGCAGAATCATCCCACGTATTGGCGTTACCCCACCATTTACCGATAGGGTTGCCCGCCCATACGCGCATTGCATATGCCCAGTAAGTGCAGTTACCCCATTCGTAGGTATTCCCGGGCACCATTTCACCCATGTAAAAACCTTTTGATTCAGCTGCTTTTGCGTTTGGTGAGCTAGCCAAAAAACTAAGAGCACTCGTGCCCATCGAGCCGACAGCAACCATCGGAAGTGCAAGTATTACGAACATGGATAATAGGACTATGATTAGTAGCTTTTTCCCGCTGTATATCGCGGCTCCAAAACCTACTGCGACTGGGTTCACGAATACAGTTCCGCCGGATTAGTAGTAATGAGTGGGTGTTCTTTTTCTGAGGCAACAACTTTGACGGCGACGTGGTTTTGGTCGGCAATAATGAGCGCATCACCCCGTTCGCAGGTTAGCAAGAAACCCTGCTCGTATTCGCTCAAGTTAAACTCTGATACTACATTCTTGATCGTTGTTGTGTCTTGTCGCATGAGGATACGAAGTGCACTTTGTGAAGCAATTGCTCGGCCGTAATCACTTCGCAAGAAGTCGTTAGCTTGCTGAGAGATAATAGAAACACCAAGGTAGTATTTACGAGCACGCCTTACGAGTCCTGCTACAAATCGAGCGGACTCCTCATGCTCAAGCAGCATCCAACCCTCATCGATGATGAGTAAGCGCTTTTCTGGCTTAGCCATCACCTGATTCTTTACAAAGTTGCTGATGATGAGCATCATGATCTGGCGTAAGCTTTCGGGCAAATCTTTGATATCAAAGATAACGAGTCGGTTATCCAGTTTGATATTTGTCTGAGCGTTGAAGACATCGGCAAGTGATCCGGAGATGTATTTTTCGAGCCGTTCACACAGCTTTAGTTGGCCAAGCGATTGTAGCTCAGCGTACAAGTCTTCGAGCAGTGGCTGTTGGTTTTTGGCCTTTTTATATATCTTAAGGATTGCTTTATCAACCGCTGCTTTCTCGCGCGAGTTTAGACCTTCGGCCATTAGACTAATAACTTCCGTTAAGTCCTGGGCATGCTCGGACAAATCATCAATCGCGTGAAAGGTGGTAGCGAGATCGAACGGATTGATCTTTTCCTTGCTCTTGGCCGACAGCTTAATATACGTACCCCCAACTGACTCAGTGAGACGTTTATACTCCCGTTCGGGGTCAATCACGATTACTTTTGTGCCTTGCATGAGCTGGCGCAGAATTTCTACCTTTGTTGTGTAGCTTTTGCCCGATCCAGACTGTGCGAACACGATAGAGTTAGCGTTGTGTAGCCCGAACCTATCAAGAATAACGAGCGAGTTATTGCTCTTATTAACCCCATAGAGAATACCTGACTCCTGTACGAGTTCTGAACTCATAAATGGGAATGTCAGTGCCGCACTGGAACTGTCGAGGTTTCGTTTCTGACTCAACTGATCTTCGCCTCGTGGCAAGATACCCTGCAAGGCTTCTAACTGCTGGTAGCGGGCAATCTTTGAGTAGAATAGCCGCGCCGACATGGTAGCTTCGAGGAGTTTCGTGGTCTTATTCAGTTCCTCTAGGCTGTCCGCTCTGAGTGTCACGTAAATAGACATCTGGAATAACTTTTCCTGACCACGTTGGATCTTGTCGCGTAGTTCAATTGCTGACTCAAGAGGATCAGTCACTTCGCTACCGACAATCTTACCAGCGCGGATCATGGCACGCTTCGTGGACTCAAGCTCGGTAATCTTACGGTGGAGCTTTGGCAGTGCCAGGATCGCATTGACTTCGTGAATGTGGTAGCTGATATCCGTGTCGTGATTAAAGTTAATCAGACTATCAAGCCAGCCTGAATTTGCGACGAATGGATAGCCGTTAATATACAGTGTTCGGATGAACACGCCGTCAATGTTAAGGTAATCTGGTGTTTCCTCTAAACCAGAGTAGCTCATGACATCAAGTGCATCCTGTTCGCCAAAACTAAGTGACAGTTCTCGTCGCTTTGCTTCTTTAGCCTCACGGTGCTTCTTGAGGGTGGAAATTTTATTCATTACTTTCTCCTTTCTGGACTAAAGCAGTGTGTATCATCTGGAGCGCCCGTTCGCTGAGCGGCTGAATCTTCGCGGCACTTGGATTGTAGAAGCTGTAAAACAAATCGAGCGTTTCAAGGCTACTAAGTTGTCGAGCACTCATGCCCAGACGGTTCATACCCTTAGCCACGATATCGACAGTCAGCCCGAGATATTCTTTTACCATCTCAAAGTCTGCCTTGCCTTTCGTGGTATGAGTGTATGACACGACGATATAGAAATGACGCGTCAGAATCTTGTTGGACTGAATTAGCGATCTAATGAACTCGTCGTAACTTACAAGCTGCTCACGATAGATCTCTTCCGTTTCATCTTCAAGCCGTGCGCCTAGGTCCTCAGGGTACTTATCCATATCAATCTCGCGGGTTCGGATCAAGATTTGGAGCGGCGTGCCGACTGAGTTTAAGAAACTTTCGTAGGTGTCGATGATGGCGTCCTGTTCATCTTCACTTTTCAGCTCGAAGTTCAGCGATGATATTTCAAGCACTGCCCGATACTGATTGTTTGGCAGCAGTAAAATACCATCTTTCGCGCCTTTAATTGCAATCTGTGTTCTGCTCGGTGCTTTATTCTTGCGTTTCTGTAATACGGACATGAAGGCCTCCTTTCTTGGTAGTCTCAAAACGTAACTGGCTAATTGGATCATCAAGTGTCGCATAGATGTAGGCTTTTTCCTTCACACCTAACTTCGGGAGTGTCATGGGTATGTGCTCTTTGACCGTGGTTTTTGCTTCAGCTTCTTTAGGTGGTTCAGGATAGTCTTCTCGATATGCGGATGTATTCTTATTAAACAAATACAATCGAGGGCGTGAGTGATAGCGGAGCAAAACCAACGCCCACATCAAGACGATTTTGCCCTTGATGCGAATAGCGAGCAGTCCTGCCAGAAGTGCCATGAAACCAATCACGATGAGTTTGTAAAGATGGAACTCCATAACTGGTGGTAACGCCACATAAAGGAGTGATCCGCCGAAAACCGGTATGGCAAAGAGAACGATCTGCGAAACGCTGAGATTGCCAGTAATACGATCTTCAACGGTCGTGACCTGTGCTGGTACGACGGTTACTTTCATGCTGCTTTATCCTCCTTCTTAATGGTTGTCTTGGCGTTACGTTTGCTAGCAATGTCCGTGACAGGAGCAATGCTACGCGGCGAGGCATTTGCCGTGCCGACTTTCGGTGCGCGAGACGAGGTGCCGGTAGCGGGAATGCGCGTTACTTTAACTTGAGGTGTCGGTTTTGATTTCGGCGCGGTGTAGCTTGTACCTGTACCCCGTGAAGCTTTCTTCAGTCCTCCTGTCGAAGCGGCAGTAGATGCCTTGCTGTCACTACTCGTTGTTGCCCACGTTGCGGCTGCCTTGCCTTTACCGCCCAAGTAACTGACGCCGTTCATAAACTGCGTACCAAGTTGCCGTGACGACCGTGCGCCTAAACTGACGTAACTGAATTGCATGAGCAGACCTTGTGTTTTGAGAAGTGCAACGACGGCTGCGAGTCCAACAACCATACTCATCAGCACATTCGGCACATCGTTACCGCTTGTCGCAGATAATCCCACAAAGAGCGATCCTGCCAGTGTCAGAATGACGACGTGGACAAACAAGACGAATATCGTAGTGAGGTAGGTTTTCATCGCTGTCTCACTGAAATCTCTGAATCCGGGGATGAGCCAGATTAAGATAACAAGCGGCGACAGTACTGCGCCAATAAACAATGTCACGATACGTCCGACATAGTAGATAAGTAGAATAAACGAGAAGATCAGGAAGACAAGCATGATGAGCAGGGCGGCGACACTTTGCCCTCCGGCTTCCTTGAATACGGTTGTTAAAGTGTCCCAGACACTCGATGCCCCACCAATATGACCAACGGCAGTAATCAGCGCATTAGAAGCTGCGATAAAGCCATCAATAATGAATATCGAGGTGTTAAGTAGCAGGAAGATGAGCACAATTCTAGGGAGCAAGTGCTTAAAATCAATCTCATCGAGACCGAAAGTTGCAGCGCTCATCACATGGAAGCCAATCAGAGCAATCACTACCACGAACAGTACATCCGTGATCCCAACCATCGCTAACCAGAAGTTGAAAACGCTCGGATTATCCG
>JAUPVA010000074.1 GCA_030917245.1 Patescibacteria group bacterium | reverse complement strand
TGTTCGCCCGTCATTGGTAGCCCGTTTCTGTAGCTGTAAATGCCGAAGACGATGAATAACGATATCGCAAGGGACGCTTTGCCACCCGTCTAAAGCAGGGAAGGGCCAGTGTGTATTGCGACTCTGCATTCAGTATACGCCGCATTAGGAAGTGGTGTCAAAGCTATATTTAACTAAAAAGTTAAATATATACTTAAGACCCGCTTGAATTGGTTAATTGTCCCGTTAAGAATGTTCAATCTTGCACTGGTCGAACATTTGCCGAAGCTTATGTGTTGGCAAACCTACCACCGTATCTTCTTCGCCCTCGATATGACTAATCATCGTGCCTCGAAGTTTTTGCAGTGCGTAGCCACCTGCCTTATCCATTGGATCACCGGTTGCAACATACGCCGCAATTTCGTCGTCAGTGAGCTCATTAAAAAAGACCGCTGTCGTATCGTGTTCAAGTAAACGAATATTCTGAGCAATATTAACGATGGCGAGCCCTGTCGTAACATAGTTCACCCGCCCCGAAAGGCCTCGGAGCATTTGTCTGGCATCTGCTTCGTCGATTGGCTTTTCTAGCTGGCGGCCATCAATCGTCACAATTGTATCGCTTCCAATAACATAAGCATCTGGGAACTTCGTGGCCACATCCATAGCCTTCCCAAGAGCCAACTCTTCGGCAACCACGGCCGGGTCGCGCGTGTCATCCAGTTTTTCCTCGTAGTTACTCGGAATAGTTCTAAACTCCACGCCCATACCCGCAAGCAATTCTTTACGACGAGGTGACTGGCTAGCGAGGATAATATGCATATCTGTTCCCGAGTATACAGCGCTAGTGAGCTTCGAAGCCACCTATCTATCAAAAACGTGCTATTGACCGCTAAATCGGAGACTGGAATATCGGCTGAAGCCTCTTTCGTTCACTCGAGAAAAGATGTAAACACATTTTCACTTCATTCACTGCACGAACCAGTGACTGCCGCCAGACAAGCTGGCGAGTCACTAGTACGATCACCGCGTCAGCTACCAAAGAAATATCCCCACCAGACGGTGGGGATATTTCTTTGGTAGCAGCGACTGGAATTGAACCAGTGACCTTAGGCTTATGAGTCCTACGCTCTAACCAACTGAGCTACGCTGCCATGCGTTTACTCGGTAGATTGTAGCAAACATCGGTCAGATTTTCCAGGGGTGAATAGTGGTCACTCAATCTTCTATAAAGCCGTGGGAACGGTTATAGTGCCATTCGGCCACTTTGGCAATAAGAAAAGTAAAGAGGGCACTGAACGCAATCGCGAATGGCAAAGCTGCCAGTAGTGTCAATGCAAGCATTTCGTTGATTTCCATCGGACTGAACCAATTGCTGTACACAAAACTTGCGGCCATAGACAAAACTGCTACTGCCAACGATATAAATACAGTAGCACCCACCGCCCGACTGGTGACTGCATGTCGTCGAAGGTATCGATACAGAGCTACCGTTACCGCAATGTTTAGAACTATCGCCAGCACACCGCTGCCAATGCCCATTCGCGTGGAGTAAACATTTTCGGTTGTAGCCTCAAGCGATTTGTATTTTTCGGACTCGAATACCGCAGCTGGATCGCCATCTGACATCGCCTGCTGGCTAATTTCATTTATCGATGCCGACACCGAACGATGCTTCTGGGTAGGGTAACTGACGAAGCTAGTGCCGACATTGAATGCCACGGTACCGACGGTGATTAGTGCAATCAGGAACGTATACACTTTCCATTTTGCTTGTTTATGCATTGCTTTCATGTGAATCTCCTTGATTCGTCATAGATGTAATTATGTGAAACACGGCTGGGTTCATGAGTGGTGAGATATGAAGCCGTACAAACCGCACCAATACTTCGCGTCCCGTAGGGGTCAATTCATAGAACTTCCGCTTCGGTCCGCCGTTGGGCGAGTCCTCTTCACTCACGCTGACCATTCCCATACCCTTAAACCTCCGGAGCGCCCGATATAAACTTTGCTCCTTCACTTCGAACGTACCGCCAGTCACGTCATACATGTAGTCCGATATTTCGGCAGCGTACTTTTTTTGATCAAAAATACTCAGAAGGACCCAAAGGCTTAATTGACCTTTTTTATACACTTCGTCCCATTCATTCACTAACGCGTCGACGTGGTTTTCATCCATAGTTTCCTTTCGTACGTCAATTAGTATGCCTGCAGTATAGTACTTAAAGAATAGTATGTCAATAAAAATAATTTGTAATGATTTTCACATATTAAATAGTACGTACCGTTTAGCATTAGGACAACGGCGCACGCACCATCATGGTTCACCGCCGAAATTAGCGTTACAAGGAGGCTCAATGAACGAAGAAACACGCACGACAACCGCTGTCGACGAACCTGTCCGTACCACCGAGACCCAACGTCGAGCATCTGGCGGAACGCTTGCAAAGAGAATTGTCTATTACATTGGTGGCGTCATTATTGCTCTAATTGCCCTCCGGTTTATATTCTTGCTACTCGGGGCCAATCGTGGCAGCGGTTTCGTTGATTTTATTTACGATGTAAGCTCGGTATTTGTGGCGCCATTTGTTGGCATATTTGGACAGCCAACATTTGGGGTATCGTACGTAGAAACAGCGTCAATTGTAGCAATTATTATTTACGGACTCGTTACAATAGGAATTGGAAAGTTATTTACACTTAACCGCTCGGTTTAATATTTCTCAAATACTTCCGTGTCGGTGCGTACTACAAACTAACAGTTTCTAGCATCGCTAATCTACTTAATACGCGGGCACTCAGCTCTTCGCTAGTACGTTCACGATCCCATGAGTTCAGTTCGGCTGTGTTGTTGATTTCGTTATTAGCTAAATTTTCCATCTTGGTGACTATTTACTTTCTTTTTGTTTTGTTTGCTTATAACGTTATTTAAGCATAAACTTTAAAAAAAAGCAATACCTTTTTACATGATTATGCCGTAATCTTTGCGTTTACAGATACGCTTATGCTATAAATAATCTAGGATTCTACCTAAAACCAACACATATGAACACATTTGATTCGCTCACCATCATCGCGCTCAGCGCTTTGATTCACGCTAGCTTCCAACTCAGCGTGAGTATGCTGACGCTATTGTCTAGTCATACAATCGGTGCTAAACGTTCCCACGCTCGACTACTCGGGCTCACTAACGCGTTTTCAGCTGGTGTATTTGCTATGACTATCTTAATCCTGTCGGCTATCGCTCTGTTTGTCCAAATCGCCACAAGTGAGCTTGATATGACCGTCCTGTGGATCGTTACCTGCGGTTTGTTATTTGGCCTTGGTGCAGCGGTATGGATTTTTTACTACAGAAGAGAGCAGGGGACTGCCCTATGGCTCCCCCGCGGCATGGCTCGTTACCTCTCGGACCGAACCAAAGCAACAAAACAGACAGGCGAAGCCTTCGGGCTTGGAATTTCAAGTGTCATCGCTGAATTGTTATTTATTTTTGCCCCGATTCTTGTTGCAAGCATTGTACTGATTGGTCTGTCCCCTGCACTACAACTGTTCGGTATTGCTCTGTATTGCTTCATTTCCCTGCTGCCGCTACTTATTGTGAACGGACTGATCGGAAGCGGTCATAAGATTAGCCGTATTCAGCAGTGGCGTGAACAAAACAAGTCGTTCCTGCAATTTATTGCCGGAGGCGGCCTAGTTGTTCTAGGGTTTTACCTGTATGTCGATCAAGTGCTGACTCCAACCGTCATGGCGGCAGCGAGGAGCGTATAGCCATGTCTACTACTCGCCCACTCATCGATGTCGTTAAGCGAGGTGGCAAACGAACCTCCGAGCGCTTCAACCCCGACAAATTACATGCAAGCGTATACGCGGCATGCCTGAGCGTCCGAAGTCCCGAAGGTATGGCACGTACGGCCGCAGATTCAGTCTGCACAGTCGTTATCGACTGGTGTCATGCGAAGCCAGAAGTCACCTCTAATGATCTCAGGCGAGTTGCCGCCGGCCACCTGGAGCGCATTCACCCTGAAGCCGCATATCTATATAAACACCACCGATTGGTACTGTAAGGAGTTACCCATGGCAAAAAAAGTTCAGTTTGACTTCGACCTCATCGTTATCGGAAGCGGGGCCGGCGGAAGTGCCGCCGCTAGTATTGCCGCTCGGGCTGGCAAACGCGTCGCAATCATCGAGGCCGACACCTTCGGTGGCGACAGTCCCAACTGGAGTGACATTCCCACTAAAGCACTCCTACATGCCGCTCACTTATACGACCAAGCCCGGCATGGCGCACGATTTGGCCTTCGTTCGAGCGCACTAAGCTATAACTACCCTTCCCTGCGTGCCTGGAAAGATTTAGCTGTTAAGCGCACCGGAGCCGGCGGTAATCGTAAGTTCTACGAAAACGAAGGCATCGAAACGTTTAACTCTGCGGCGCACTTTTTAAGCCCGAACGAAATTAGCGTCAATCGACGTCATTTGTCGGCTGCCAATTTTTTAATCGCCACCGGCTCGCATTGGGTAACACCCGACATCCAGGGGCTCGACGATGCCGGGTATTTAACTCCTCGCACCCTGCTGCAAAGTGTCCGGCCACCTAAGAGCCTGTTCATTATTGGCGGAGGATCAGCTGCGGTCGAAGTTGCTCAAATGATGGCAATCTTTGGTACCAAAGTATACATTGCCGATGCAGCCGCGCGTCTGCTCCCGCAGGAAGACCAGGAAGTTGGCACGCTTATAGAACGACTTCTCACCGAAACAAAGGGAGCCACCGTGTTAACGCAAACGCGAATTCTGAGCGTTCAGCGTCAGGCACTTCGTAAAAAAGTCACTTACTCGCGCGGAGGCACCGAGCATACCGTTCAAGTCGATGAAATTTTGGTTGCGACCGCGCGCAAACCAAACACAGACCTTGGACTTGAGAACGCAAGCGTTGCTTACACGCCAAAAGGTATTGAAGTAAATCAGCATATGCAGACGACTGCAAAGCATATCTACGCGGCAGGTGACGTATTAGGCAACAATAGTTTTACACATACCGCCCTCCTCGAAAGCCGAATTGCCGCCCACAACATACTTCATAAGCAAAAAGCGTCTCCAGATTACACTGCATCTCCGCGTCTGACCTTCTCGTTCCCTGAAATCGCTTCAGTCGGGCTAAGCGAGGACGATTGTATTAAGCGCGACCTAACGACCCACCTGTCAATTGCCCCACTTAACATGGTGGCACGGAGCAATACCAGCGATTATCGTGACGGCTTTGTCAAAATAATTGCCGACAAAAACGGAGTGATTATTGGGGCCACCGTCGTCGCTCCTGGAGCTGCCGAAATCATCCACGAACTTGCTCTTGCTGTTCGTCACAAGCTCACCGCAAAAGACATCGCATCATTGCCTCACGCGTTCCTCAGCTGGTCTGAAGCCGTTCGCGTTGCCGCTAGTCGAATTCGCTCATAATTTTTGTCGCAGTGTTGCGATATTATTGCAGTGCAACTATGCGTACCTCCATGGCGACTTATTAGCGCTATAATACAACTATGACATCACTCCCCCCTACCGTCTTGGTTATCATCGGCATTACGGGCGACCTGAGTATTCGTAAATTACTCCCTGCTATAGAGCAGATTGCTTCTTTGGGAGCGGCACCCGAGCAGCTTCATGTCATTGGTTTGACCCGGCGCAACGTGTCGCCCAACGATGTACTGCAAAAAGTAAGCACCCAGACTACGTTTTTACAGCAAGCGTTAGAAATGTTTCAAATGGATTTCTCGTCGTCAGATGACTTTCTGCTGCTAAAGCAACGGCTGACTCAACTAAAAAACGAGCTGGGTTCATCAACGCAAGTACTGTTCTACCTGTCTATCCCTCCCCAGATTTCTCATTCAATCATTACCCTGCTTGGCGACCATGGCATTGCCCAACTTCCCAATACAAAGTTGCTGCTCGAAAAGCCGTTTGGGGTTGATCTCGAATCGGCGGAAGAATTGGTTGAACATATAAAAAACCATTTTACCGAAGACCAGGTGTACCGAATTGACCATTATCTTGCTAAAGAAATGACTCAAAACTTGGTGGTATTCCGTCAAGGAAATTCGCTTATAAAGCAGACGTGGAACAAAGATTTTATCGAAAGTATCGAGGTCCTTGCTAGTGAAAGCCTTGGCATAGAAGGACGTGCCGAATTTTACGAGCAGACTGGTGCCCTGCGCGATTTGATTCAAAGTCACTTACTCGAACTTGCCGCCCTCGTTCTCGCGGACATCCCGAGTAGCGACCTATCTGACATACCAGCTCAGCGACTTGCAGCACTTCAGCAGTTAAAAACTCCTCAAGACATCGATGCGGCCGTTGTAAGGGCGCAGTATGAAGGCTACCGTGATGAAGTCAGTAATCCCGTTAGCTTGGTCGAAACCTTCGTGTCAGTTCGCTTGTTTTCAAGCGACCCTCGTTGGGAAGGGGTGCCAATTACCCTCACGACTGGCAAGTCTCTTGCTACAAAAACAACAGAAATTCGCATTAAGTACAAGCAAAAACATGCCGACGAGGCCAACACCCTTATTCTCCATATTCAACCCGATGAAGGCGTGGAGTTTGACATATGGGCGAAGCGACCAGGCTACGAACGTGAACTCCAAAAACTACCGCTTTCGTTCCAGTACCAGACGCACTTCGATGAACTACCCGAAGCGTACGAAAAAGTCTTTCTTGACGCCATGAAGTCCGACCATACGTTGTTTACGCGGAGTGACGAAGTCCTTGAAACCTGGCGAATTCTTGACCCAATTCAAAAGCACTGGGAGATGAGTGCCGACATACCAATCTATCCAAAAAAATCACTTCCCGAAAATATCTAACCAAGTAAAAACCCCGAGCAGCCGCTCAGGGTTTTTACTTGGTTGCGGGGGCAGGATTTGAACCTACGACCTCGTGGTTATGAGCCACGCGAGCTGACCAGACTGCTCCACCCCGCGTCATTGCTTATCTAGTCTAACAGATGAGCCTTACTTGTGCAAGCTGCGGTACGCACCACCAAACAAGAAATTCAGCCATGCCTGGAAGTTACTCTCATCAACCGGCCGGGCGACAACCGTTCGTTTGTCTTCGCCTTCACTCGCTTGTGGGCTGTTCGGTGCAAGAATGAGCACTTTTTCTCCCGGCTTAACGAGACCAAGCTTTTCTCGCACGGCCAGCTCTTTGTATTCATCACTTTTGTAATAGTTGCGTTCAAATTGGAGCTTTTGTGTTTCGAGTTCAGACAAACGAAGTTCTCGTCGCTTTAAATCGATTTCTTTTTGCAATTCGTAGTTACGCTCCATCGCCTGTACCGACCCCCATGCCCAACTGGCAGCCACAAATAACGCAATCAAAACCACTACATTATTAGTGGTGAAATAGTGATGCCGTACATGGTAGTACAGCCTGCGCCAGTGTATGTCGTGTATGTTTTTCATGGCTGTTTGGCCTATGTTCACTTGGCATTATAGCGCGCGCCGTAAGATTACGCCATCAAACCCTTATCGATGCTGCGATCGTAAGGTATAATATCCCAGTGACCGCGGGGGCGTAGCTCAGCGGTTAGAGCAGCGGGCTCATAACCTGTTGGTCGCTGGTTCAATCCCAGCCGCCCCCACCACGTTTAATCTCGCTTTAGTTTCGCTCGCATTCGTCTGCGGGCGTTTTCGTTGTCAGGGCCGCCGTAGTCCTTCATCAGTTCCATGCGCGTCGCATTCACCATATCGTCTACATCGTAGCGTTCAAAGCCAGCTGCCATAAGCTGACTGGCCCTGAGCAGTTCTGGAAACACGTGATTGACAAGTTTGCGATGATTCTTGCGAGCACCAGATTCGACAGTCGGAGCGCTCAGGTTGTAACGCCGATTAAAATCTACGCTCTGATACCCACCTTTTTCGCCTCCGCGGTACATTGACATAGCCGAAATAGCATCAAGAATATCGAGACGGGTTTGAGTTAAGTCTTCGAGAGGTATGTAAGCACCTGCCGACGCCATTGCTGCGTCTGCAACACGACGTTCGCGCATGCGTCGCGCATCGAGCTCAGCCTCTTGTTTAAGCAAATCGTCAGCACGGAGTTGTTCAAGATTTGCCATGCCTTGTACAATCGACGCACCGCTTACGGGTGGCCGGTCAAACGTATCTGCAATATCAGCAAGCGGCAATACATCACCGTCATCGGATAAATACGAATTTGAGCTAAGGCGTTCTTTAAAAGCCATAGTATTATGTTACCATAAACGCTATGAAAAGTCAATCTATTCCCAGCGGAAGACACGGAACGCAACCGCGTAGATGACAATCATCCAAGCGGCAATAAGTCCAAGCTGCGGCATTACATCAACCAAGTGAGCACCTTCGGTAGCAATAAGCCGAATACCGTCAATGACCGGTGTGAGCGGCAAAAAGCCACTAATTGTCTGAAGCCACTCGGGCATAAGAAAACGCGGAAAGAACGTGCCCGATAAAAACATCATTGGAAAGGTAATGATATTACCAAGCGGCGCAACTTGACGTTCATTCTTTGCCCAACCACCAAGCGCAAGACCGATACCAAGTATCATCGTAATGCTCAAAATGGCAAAGATTGCCAGTTCGAAGTAATTCCCGACGACATTTAGCTTAAACACTACGATTGCAACGACGATCATAACAGCGAGTGCAATCAGTCCGATGGCCGCTTGCCCAATCATTGTGGCCAAAAAATACTGCCACACGCGAAGTGGCGTCGTCGAGAGCCGTCGCAAGATTCCCATTTTTTTGAGTTCCGGGAATACATTCATAGGACCAAATATTCCCATACCCATAATGGCAAACCCGAGCAGACCCGCAAACGTGTAGTCAAAGGCGCTCAGGCTTCGCTGGTTCAGCTGTTTGCTGGTAACAGTGAACGGAACCTTAGTATCAACGAACTGACTGTTGACGGCTTTGAATTGGGCCTCCAGGACCGATGATAGCGCCGTGGCTGACTGACGATTATTTTCGGTATAGACGATTTGCGCTTCACCACTTGGACCGGGCTGCCCTTCTTTAACCTGACCGAATTCTTTCGGAAGCACCACCGCGGCATCGATTTCAGAGCGGCTCATTTTTTCTTTGGCGGCTTCGAGGGTTTTAATGTCCGAATTAACCTTTAAGACTTTGCTGGCTTTTGCCTGTTTTGTAAACTGCGTTGCAAACTGTGAATCAGACTGGTTGATAAACGCGACTTTGAACGATATGTCGCTGGTATTGCTATTTAAGCTTCCGAACACGAATAGGAAGATAAGCGGAAAGCCAATCGTAAAGAATAAGGCAAGCTTGTCGCGAAAGAATCGGCGTGTATTAATGCGGACAAACGTCCAGACTGTGTAGAACGAGCGTTTCATGTTAATCACGTAGTGCCTTTCCGGTCAGGTCAATAAAGACATCCTCTAGGTTGGCCTGTTCGACATGCTGTGGCTTACTAAAGCCTTTTTTTAGTAGGCTCTTAATGAGGTTCTTCGGCGTGTCGAGTGCCACGATTTTGCCTGCGTCCATAACTGCAATTCGATCACACAGCATCTCGGCTTCGTCCATATAGTGTGTCGTCATGATGACCGATATTCCCTTGTCGCGCACTTGCTTAATTAAATCCCACAAGTGACGGCGGGCCTGAGGATCTAAGCCGGTAGTCGGCTCGTCAAGAAAGAATACCTTGGGGCCATGCACCAATGCTGTCGTAATACTAAGTCGCTGCTTCTGGCCTCCCGAAAGGTTCTCGACATATGCGTCGGCCTTGTCCTGAAGGTCGACATCGCGTAAAAATTCCATCGGATCAACTCGCTCGCCGTACGCCGCCGCAAACATCTCAATGACTTCTTTCAGCTTTGTCTTGTCTTGAAACGCTGGAGACTGCGGCTGAACACCAATCAGATATTTAATCTTATGTGGCTGACGCGCAACATCTATACCATCTACCGTCACTGTACCGCCATCAATCGGGCGTAGTGTTTCAATCATTTCAAGTGTTGTCGTCTTGCCTGCACCGTTCGGACCTAAGATACCAAAGATCTCCCCTCTTTTAACGCTAAAACTGATATGGTCGACGACATTCTTACCGTCGTATGTCTTCACAAGGTCTTTCACTTCGACAATTGACTTCATATGTCCTCATTATACAGAGTTGCTAAGTAAAGGAATCAAAAAAGCCCCGCTGTTTGAGGGAGGGCTACTGCGGGCCACTTCCCCCGAACATTCGGCGAGGCATTTTTGGCACCTGTTTGTTTGATACTACTTTAGCACCATTATCGCTTATGTTTCAATGGTATTTTTTATGTAAAAAAAACCGCCCGATATCGAGCGGTTTTTATAATGAAGTTCTTGCTTATTTCTTCTTTGAAACAGTCAGGAAACCGTTGCGTGGGTTTTCCTTAACTACGCGGTCTTCCGGTAGGTCGACTGGTGTACCCTTAGCGTTCTTTTCTACCTTTGCGAAGAAGTAGATGGTTTGTGGCTTGCCGCCACGAAGGGTGACTTCGGTCTTATGCAAGTAGTAAGTGATGCCCTTCGAGTTAGTGTGCTTGTAAGCCATTGGTTCTTATACCTCCTATTAGTTCTTACAAGAGCTAGCGTACTCCCAGAGGTGGCCCCTGTCAACACTTAGATACTACTGTAATGACGCCGGAGTAATACCCTAAGTAGTAAAAGACCCAACAGACGTGTAGCGATAAGAACGACAATCAGTCCGCATATGAGCAGCGAAAAACCCGCAAAGTCTGGCGACCATACAGGGCTAGCAAACGCATGCCGATAGAGGTTAGGGCTAGGCAAAGCCGCTTTGTCGGGAGCATTAGAGCCAGATGGGTATTTGGCCAGCTCAGCCGCAAAACATTGAACGTAAGCTTGCGAATAGCCACCAAATTGTTTTTTACATGCCTGGTCAGCCAGTACGTTGATGTTGTTGCCACCGTCGCGTGCACTCGCCGCATCAATCGCTGCTTGAGTGTCACGCTGATACTGTGCTTCAAGGTAAATAATGCCACTATCAGCATTCATGTGCCCAGCCGAGTATCGCTGAAGATCAAAGAGTCGAGCCCGAATTGTTTCTTGGTCACCCTGCTTGTCGGCGCTAAATACCGCCGTTCT
>JAUPVA010000073.1 GCA_030917245.1 Patescibacteria group bacterium | reverse complement strand
TGCCGGCAATGCTTCGGGGTTGTCTCGGTATGAATCGGGCCAGCGATCGTGGTCAACGAGTAGTTTTAGACCACGGTCAATGTCTACCTCTGGTAATGACTCCGCATCCTCGATAATCGCAGCGAGTTCAGGCGGAACCGGGGAGGTTTCAACTTGTGAAAGGGTGCGGCGGCCTAATTGTTTAGCTAAGCGTACCTGAGAAGAAAGTAATAATTCTTTGAGGGAAAGAGTTGGAGTAATGTGTGTTTCGCTCATATTTTTAGGCCTTTTTTGTGACGCTATATATGCTGTGCAATATACCACAAATGAGCTTAAAAAGCAATAAGCTTTTTCTCAGTGTCGAAGCTGACGCGCTAAATATAGCGAATTATAAAGAGTAAATCTCTCTGTTTGCTATACTATCTTCTAGATATGGCAACACTACAAGATTATCGCAACGAAAGGCTACGCAAACTAGCCGAACTAAAAGACAAGGGCTTCAACCCATATCCTTCAACATCTCATCGGACACACGTTATTCGTGACGTGGTAGAGAAGTTTGAAGAGCTAGAAGGGCAAACTGTAGCCGTGGTCGGACGCATCATCGGGCTTCGCAAGTTTGGCAAATTGGCCTTCATTGTACTCGCTGACCAGTCGGGGCAAATCCAGTTATTCCTACACGGCCCAGATGTTGCTGGGACTGACGGGCCGACCGGCACGCTAGGAATCCAGGACCTTAACTTACTGGACACTGGAGACTTTGTAGAAGCAAGCGGGGTGGTTCTAAAGACGAAGACGGGCGAAAAATCGGTTGGCGTAAAAGCACTTCGTTTGCTTACTAAGGCATTACGTCCGCTTCCTACTGAATTAACAAACAAAGAAGAGCGTTTTCGTCGACGGTATGTTGATATGAATGTTAATCCTGATGTACGGGAGCGCTTTGTTCGCCGTTCAAAATTTTGGCAGGCCACTCGCGACTATTTAAACCAAAATGGTTTTACCGAGGTTAACATACCGGTGCTCGAGCATACTACCGGCGGGGCAGACGCAAACCCATTTGTTACCCACATGGATGCCTTGAGCGATCAGCCATTTTATCTGCGTATTAGTCACGAGCTGCCGCTCAAACGCCTTATCGGTGCTGGCTTTGAACGTGTCTATGATTTGGGTCCTCGGTTCAGAAATGAAAATTACTCTGACGAACACTTGCCAGAGCATATTGCCATGGAATGGTACGCTGCGTACTGGAACTGGCGCGACGGCATGAAGTTCATGGAAGACATGTACAAGTATGTTTTGAAAGAAACGTTTGGAACATTGCAATTCAAACTGGGCAAGTTCGACATTGATTTAAGCAAAGAGTGGGAAGAGTGGGACTACGCCCAAGTCATCAAAGACCGATATGGTATTGACCCCTTCGACTGCACAATCGAGCAAGTGAAGCAGGCGTTAAAAGAGCATAATCTTGAAGTTGAGAAGACTGAAAATCTGGCGCGCGGCATCGATAAGCTTTGGAAGAATATTCGTAAAGACGTGGCCGGACCAGTCTGGCTCATCAATACGCCGAAATTTGTTAGTCCACTCTCTAAAACAAATCCAGAAGACGAACATACTGTCGAGCGATTCCAGCCAGTGATTGCCGGGAGCGAGCTCGGAAACGGGTTCAGCGAACTGAACGACCCAGTCGACCAATTGCAGAGGTTTGTCGAACAGCAAGACATGCGTGATGCCGGTGACGATGAAGCGATGATGCTTGATATCGACTATGTTGAAATGTTGGAATACGGTATGCCGCCAGCATGTGGTTGGGGATACTCGGAGCGTGTGTTTTGGATTTTCGAAGGCGTAACGGCCCGCGAAGGTGTACCATTTCCGCAGCTTCGTCACGAAATAGACGAAGTTACAAAGCAGATTTATCCTGACGTCAAACTGTAAGGTCGGAATAATCTATGACTGGTATTGATTCGATCGGCATCTGTACGGCACGAGCAAAGCGCTCTAGTTGCTGAAACTTACAATAGGGAATCGATGCGTTGGTCGAGACAGAGTACACGCGGTAGTAATGGTCGTATAAGACCGTTTCGCCATTAAACTTCTTGGCCGCCGTCGGTTCATTGATACGCACGACGTACCAACCGGGGTGTTGATCAATAATCCGTTTGATTTTAGCGTAATGATTAAAAGGCATCTACTCTACTATACGCCATAGGTGCACAGTCAGATTATGACAATGTCTTCTATCGGTTTAGCAGCAGCTGGCGTTTGGTGAAGCTCTTTTATATATTTTGTTTACAGCATAGAACTGTTTCGTATAATGAAGACATGAAACGATGGGCAACAGGCGGTATTGTCGCAGCACTTCTGGTACTGGCTGGAATCACGACGCCATCCGCTCACGCGGATGTGAACGACTTTCAGATTTCGAGCTACGATATGACGCTGAGGCTAAGCCGCGATGCCGAGATGCGCTCTGTGCTTAAGACAGAAGAGACTATAGTTGCCGAGTTTCCATTCGTAAATCAGAATCATGGCATAGAGCGAGCGATTCCGAAGCAGTATGACGGCCATTCAACGAGCCTTGAGGTCATATCAGTAAAAGACGGAAACGGTAGTATTCGCGAATATACGACCTATGATGACGAAAATGGCAACAAAATAATCAGAATAGGGAATGTGAATACCTACGTTCAAGGGAAGCAGACTTACGTCATTACCTATCAGCAGCGTGACGTAACAAGATATTTTAGTAACACGAACGCAGACGAGTTTTATTGGGATACGAACGGAACGGCATGGCGGGTGCCGATTGAAAAGCTAAACGTTAGGCTGATTATTGACGAAGCGCTGGCGAAGTCTGCAACGGGGAACGTCAGTTGCTATCAGGGCTACTCGGGCTCAAAAGCAGAGTGTGAAATCGTACGCGAGGACGACGTCACCCTGGCGATGCAGGCGACTAAGCTTGCTCCAGGGCAAAATATAACAATTGCCACAGGTTTTTCTAAAGGTACATTTGGTTCGTATAAGATGAGCTTTTTTGAAACCATCATGCAAGTGTGGGTATGGCTTCAAATCGCATTGGCGGTTGTCGCAGTAGGTACGGTCGCTTACCTAGGCTATAGACTCTATCGTCTTCGAAATCGCCCGGATGAAATCGGGACGATTGTTCCGGAATATTTACCACCAATCGATGCAAGCGTAAGTTCGGCGGCGCTAGTTGCGAAGGGTGGTGTACGATCTTCCGTTGCTGCGCAGTGGATTGATCTTGCCGTTAGGCATTATATTAAACTCTACCAAGTCAAAGAGAAGTCACTATTTCGTCCGGCACAGTTTGAGGTCGAACTAATACGGAGCCCCCATGATCTTAAATGGGAAGAATTAGCGCTACTTCAAGATAGTTTTATTACGGGGACATCACTCAAAATCGGTGACCGTCTAAACTTCGAGACCCTGAAGAAAGATACCGGCTATGCCACCCGTCTTCAATCACACGCTAGCACGTTGAAAGATCGTATAAAAGGTGAATATGGCCTGCGAGCTGAAGACGAAAAGGGTAAGCGGGCCTTGCGACAATGGGCAACCTGGCTCTTCATTGCTGCCGTCTTGCTACTCTCGCCGGCACTAGCTGTCGCGGCATTTTGTGCATTCGGTATGTCCTGGTATGTCCATCCCTTGACTGATAAAGGACTGGCTCTTCGTCGCTATTTATTGGGACTAAAAGAATATATCGGCGTAGCCGAAGCCGAGCGGTTGCAAATGCTACAGAGTCCAGAGGGGGCCGCAAAGGTAGCAGCAGTTTCTCAGGGCGTAGAAAGTAATGTTCAATTAATTAAGTTGTATGAACGGGTGCTGCCGTATGCAGTTTTATTCGGTCTAGAAAAGCAGTGGAACGAACAGCTTGGCGCCTATTACGAACAGGCACACACATCTCCTGAGTGGTTTAGTGGAAGTTCTGGCGTTTACAACGCAGCAGCGTTTAGTTCGGTAATGTCTGGCTTCTCCTCTGCGGCCAGCTACGGGTCATCATCAAGCTCTGATTCTGGTGGGTCGTCTGGCGGCGGTTCATCGGGTGGCGGCGGCGGCGGTGGTGGTGGTGGTGGCTGGTAACTTGATAGTTCACTCAAAGTAGACGGTAAGCGCTATACTAGGTATATAGGAGGACAAGCAATATGGGAGAAGCATACGAACTGGACGGACAACTGTTCACAACTGTAGGGGAATTTCTTGACGCCGCTGGTCACGAGTACAAACACGGCGACAAGGACCTGGCTGTCCAAACACTTGAAGACTACGGATTTAGTCTGAGCGACATTAATGCTGCCGGTCATCAACCTCATCCGACTGCAGTCCGAGATGATGCGCACGCCGTTCAAGACAATGGTCACGCACACACGGACGATACCAAGGAAGAGGAGTGAAGGCAGTTTGGAACGACCAAGTAATCGCCGAAGCGAACAAGAGCGATTTGATTCGCATTGAAGGCAACTGGTATTTCCCGCCTAGCTCAATCAATAAAAAATTCTTTGCCGAAAGTGACCATCATACAGAGTGTATGTGGAAGGGCACTGCGAGTTATTACGATGTAGTTGTCGATGGCAAGATAAATGAATCGGCCGCATGGTTTTATGCAAACCCGATGGATGGATCGATACAAAAAGTCGGGAAGGATTACACAAATTTTGTCGCGTTTTGGCACGGCGTAGAAGTGGTAGAATAATCGCATGATAGAACTTGCGCACGTCTCAAAAATTTACGGAAAGAAACAGAATCAGTTTGCCGCACTCGAAGCTATTAACCTTACTATCGAGAGTGGACGCAGCGTTGCCATAGTCGGCAAGAGTGGCAGCGGCAAGAGCACACTGATGCATGTTATGAGCGGGTTGGATCGTGTATCGGGAGGAACGATTACGATTGATGGTCAGGATATTTCAAAACTAAAGAATACAGCGCTCGACCAATTTCGAACCGATAAAATTGGATTTATTTTTCAGTCTTTTTTTGTGCAAGCGAATGAAACTTGTTTGCAAAATGTTATGTTGCCGCTCGAGATTAATAAAACGCCTCGCTCTGAAAGACGCCGTCTGGCACTTGAAGCTTTAGAACAGGTAGAGCTTGCTGACAAGGCAAATGCGAAAGCTGGTAATTTGTCTGGAGGACAAAAGCAACGATTGGCCGTCGCAAGAGCGATTGTCAGTAAACCAAGTATTATTTTTGCCGACGAGCCAACCGGAAACCTAGATACGGCTACCGGAGGTAAGGTAGAGGAGCTATTGTTTGAGTTTAATAACAAGCTGAGTAGTACGTTAATCATTGTGACTCATGATACTGATCTTGCTAAAAAATGTGATGTGCAGATATACATTCAGGACGGCAAGATTATAAAAATAAACGACCTCGCCAAGAAAAAAGGAGCAAAATCATGAAGATGCTCGATATCATCGCTCGAGCCGGCCGAAGTCTTCGAGGTGCCAAAGCCAGAACGTTACTTACTTCACTTGCTATTGCCGTTGGAGCGTTTACATTGACGCTTACTCTTGCCGCTGGCAATGGCATTAGCGCCTATGTCGACCGACTCGTACAGAGTAACTTCGATCCGGCTGAATTAATCGTAGGTCGTGATAAAGAAGTCGAGAATACGACGGGTGCGCCCGACTCGACACCAAAAGAATATGATGAGTCGATAGGTAATTTGTCGCTTGGTGGTCAAGGAAGTATGCAGCTGAAGCAGATAACCGATGAAGATATCCGCATAATTGAGCAGCTTGACTATGTTGATCGTGTCCGACCAAATTACCAAATCAACGCTGATTACATTACTCGACCAGACAAAAAACGATATACATTGAGTGTCCAGTCGTATAATCCTGGACAAAAGCCTGAATTGTCGGCAGGCTCTCTGCCGTCAAGCGATCTAGCAAAAGGAAGTATCGTTCTACCTGCCTCATACGTTCGCATTTTGGGATTTAAGAGTGCGCAGGATGCAATTGGGAACACTGTCGATATTGCGGCGCAGCAGTCTTTGAACGAAGCGGCCGTCCGTGAATTCATAGCGAACGGTCTTTCTGCTCAACCGGGCAACACGCCTGAGCCAAAGAGAAAGGTGACCACCTACAAGATCGCGGCTATCAGTAAGCCAAGTGTCACCAGTCTTGCGACGGTAGGTATGCCAGTGCTGCTCAGTTCTAACGATGCAAATGAGATGTATGACTTTATCAGTGCCGGCACTCAGCAATATGGAAAATATCTTTACGCTTTTGTAAGGGTAAACGGTGCAGAAAACAAAGCAGTTGCCAACGATGCCAAGAAAAAATTAAAGTCGATGGGCTTTACCGTTATGACGAGTCAGGATTTACAGGCGTCACTTCAAACAATTGTAAACGTTTTGCAAAGTCTAGTGGTGGTCTTTGCCATTATCACTATCATCGCTAGTATCTTCGGTATTGTGAATACGATGTATATTAGCGTCCTGGAGCGAACACGTGAGATAGGACTCATGAAGGCACTCGGGACTCGCAGTAGCTCAATCGCGTGGCTATTCCGAATCGAGGCAGCCTGGATAGGATTACTCGGAGGACTAATAGGCGCCATATTCGCCATTCTGCTGAGCCTTGCAGTAAACCCCTTACTTACAAAGCAGCTATCACTTGGTGAGGGGAATACTATTTTGATGCATGACCCGTTGCAAATTGCCGGCTTGATTCTAGGGTTGATACTTGTTGCTATCTTGGCGGGTTGGCTCCCTGCCAGAAAAGCAGCCAAGCTTGATCCAATCGAAGCACTGCGAACCGAATAGCCAATATTTTCCACGATTGACTTTAAAGTATGTCGATAAGGTATACTTTAAAGCGTGTTAGATATACGTTTTATTCGAGAGAATCCCGACAAAGTACAGCAAGCAGCTCGCGACAAAGGCTATGATGTGTCAATTGCTGAGTTGCTAGAGTTAGATGATGACCGACGAGAACTTCAGCAGCAGGTTGATGCGCTTCGTGAACGAAGAAATGCTAATGCCGACCAGATGAAGGGTGGCCGCCCAGATCAGACGGTAATAGATGAAGGTCGTCAGATAAAAATTGAGTTATCGGAGCGAGAAGGTTACTTAGGAAATGCCGAAGTTGCTTTTTTGAAGCTACTGAAAAAAGTACCGAACATGCCCACCGATGATGTACCGGT
>JAUPVA010000072.1 GCA_030917245.1 Patescibacteria group bacterium | reverse complement strand
TTTACGACCCGAGGGCCTTCATCCTGCACGCGGCGTTGCTCCATCAGGCTTTCGCCCATTGTGGAAGATTCCTTACTGCTGCCTCCCGTAGGAGTCTGGACCGTGTCTCAGTTCCAGTCTGGCTGGTCATCCTCTCAGACCAGCTACCCATCGTTGACTTGGTGAGCCTTTACCTCACCAACTATCTAATAGGACGCAGGCCACTCCCAAAGCGCATAAAGCTTTAATCCGAAGATCATATGCGGTATTAGCACACCTTTCGGTGCGTTATCCCTCACTTTGGGGCATGTTCCCACGTGTTACTCAGCCGTCCGCCGCTCCCCATAGGAACCGACAATCATTGATTGTCACCTCTTAAAGGGGCGCTCGACTTGCATGTATTAGGCACGCCGCCAGCGTTCATCCTGAGCCAGGATCAAACTCTCCATAAAAGTTTGCTAACTTCCGTTACCGGTAGTTTTTAAACATATATAAACTGACGATGATATTGCACAACTAAACTGTTAAAGGACAATATAAGTCTGCCTCCTCGTACTCGGTTGTATCCTCGCATTCAGCTCGCGGTTAAAGTAGTTGTTAGCCTTTTCCGCGACAGACTGTTTTTAATCATAACGCCCTCAAGGCCGTGCGTCAAGGGTTTTCATCGGTTATTTTGTAGCGAAGAATACAACTAGACCAAGTACAACGCCAAGAGCCGCCCCCACTACGACTTCAGCAGGCGTATGTCCCTTTGCCGCACGAGGTAATACAATCTTCGTTTTACCGAGTTTTATAAGCTCCTGAATAGCCAGTCCTTGTTCGCCTGACGATCGCCTCACCATAACAGCGTCATACATCACGATTGAGGCCAGCAAGAATGCAATGGCGAACAAAGCCGAACCGAAGCCGTCGGTAAGGCCAACTACGGTGGCTAACCCTACCGTACATGCCGAGTGCGAGCTCGGCATGTTTCCAGAGGTATAGAATTGACGGAAGTTGCCAATTTTTTTAGTCTTTATGACCGCAAATACGTACTTTAAGCCTTGGGCTAGTACCCATCCGAGTACGATGACAATGAGGTACGGTGAGACCGATTGGTCCATCGACCTACTCCTCGCCTCTTTCGGCTTCTGGCATGAGACCGATTGAAACAATCTTGTCGCCTTCACCTAATCGCATAATCGTGACACCTTGCGTCGTACGACCGAGCAACTTAATGCCCTTGAGGCCTAGCCGGATGGTCTGGCCGTTCTTCGAAATCATGATGGCGTCTACCATCTCGGGGTCGATCGTCTGTACGCTGATGATTGGACCGGTCTTGGCGGTCACTACGGCCGCCTTAATACCAACCCCACCACGTTTGTGACTCGGGAAGTTACCAGCAGTCGTCCGCTTTCCAAATCCCTTTTCGCTAATGACAAGGAGTTCTTGCTCTTCGCTTTTTACTACGTCCATGCCGACAACCCAGTCATTCGGCCTCAAGCGCGCACCACGCACACCACGAGCAGCACGTCCCATAGGTCGGGCGTCAGCTTCAGTAAACCTCACCGCTTGACCAGCGCTGGTAGAGATAATGATATCGCTCTTACCATCTGTGGGTTTAATCCAACGAAGTTCGTCACCTTCGTCAAGCTTGATTGCGATTAATCCGTTGGTGCGGATATTGGCATAATCCTTAACCGGCGTCTTTTTCACGGTGCCTTTAGTTGTCGCCATAAACAAGAACCCGTCATCGCTCGCATCCTTGGCGTGCTTAATGATACTGGTAATCTTTTCTTCAGGCTGAAGTTGGAGTAGGTTCACCGCGGCGACACCCTTAGCGACCAAGCTGGCTGCTGGTACTTCGTAAGCTTTAAGTCGGAATACACGGCCCTTGTTCGTGAAGAAGAACAACCAATCATGTGTACTGGCTGGCACCAACTGGTGAATCACATCTTCTTCTTTGACTGTCATGCCACGCTTACCCTTACCTCCGCGGTTTTGGCGGCGGTATTCAGAAACAAGTGTGCGCTTTACGTAATTCTCGGCAGTGAGCAGAATAACGCTATCTTCTTCTGGAATGAGTTCTTCGTCACTGAACTTGCCAAGCTCATGGTTGATAATCTTCGAGCGTCGCTCATCGCCATACTTCTCTTTCATTTCGAGCAGCTCAGTCTTGATTATCGAAAGGATTTCTTTTTCGTCGGCAAGTATTGCTTCGAGCCGTCCGATAAGCTTCAGCAGCTCGTTCAGTTCATTCTCAATCGCTTCACGCTCCAGACCGGTCAAACGGCGCAGCTGCATTGCAAGGATTGCCTGAGCCTGAATTTCGCTGAGTCCAAATTTCTTTATAAGACTTTTCTGAGCTTCGTCGCTGGTCTTACTAGCTCGAATAATGCGAATCACTTCGTCAATGTGATCGAGCGCAATTTTGTAGCCTTCTAAAATATGGGCGCGTTCTCTGGCTTTACGAAGTTCAAATTCTGTTCGGCGACGCACCACCTTCTGGCGATGGCTAATGAATTCCTGAAGCATTTCCTGCAACCCGAGAATCTTCGGCTGAATACCGTCAACGAGTGACAGCATGTTGTAATTAAAGCTATTCTGAAGGGCTGTCAGCTTGTACAGCTGGTTCAGTACCTTCTTTGGGTAACCGTCCTTCTTAACTTCAACAACGATGCGAACTTTACCACGGGAACTTTCATCTCGGAGATCACTAATGCTGATCTTCTTGTCCTTGTAAAGCTCACCAATCTTTTCAACAATTGATGCTTTATTTACACCATATGGGATTTCCGTCACAACGATTTGATGACGACCTTTTTTTGTTTCTTCAATCTCAGCAATGGCTCGAATCGTGACGCTTCCCCGTCCCGTCATGTATGCCTGTCGCATCGGAGCACCACCGTATACGGTGGCTCCCGTTGGAAAATCAGGACCCTTTACGTGCTTTAGTAAATCATCAAGCGTGACGTGTTCATTATCGATCATCTCAATTGACGCATCGACAAGTTCACCGAGATTATGCGGAGGAATATTAGTAGCCATACCAACCGCAATACCAATCTGACCATTTAGCAGTAGGTTAGGTAGCTTTGCCGGCAGCACGACAGGCTCTTGTTCAGAACCATCGAAGTTAGGTCGAAAATCGATTGTTTCTTTATCGATATCGACAAGTATTTCATCTGCCGGCTTCGCCATACGTGCTTCGGTATATCGCATGGCTGCGGCCTCGTCGCCGTCCATGGAACCAAAGTTTCCCTGTCCTTGAATCAACGGGTATCTTAGTGCCCACGGTTGAGCCAATCGGACCATCGAGTTATAGATTGCTGAGTCGCCATGCGGGTGGTACTTACCCATCACGTCACCGACGATACGCGCACTTTTTACAAATTTTGCCGTACTTCGGTTACCATTCTGGTTCATCGAGTACAGAATACGACGGTGCACCGGCTTCAGTCCGTCCCGGACATCCGGAAGGGCTCGGTCAATGATGACACTCATCGAATAACGGAAGAAGCTGTCTTCCATTACCCTCTCAAGCGTACGGTTACCAAGTCCGGTCGGATCGTTGACCACCTCACCTTCTAGAGGCGCTTCGTTCTCAAGTGGTGCTTCGTTTGGAGTAGTATTTTCGTCCATGGTTTTTCCTATATATCCAATTCTTCTAAGTCAGCGTCTTTTGCGCGGGTCTGAATAAATGCTTTTCTAAGAGACACTTCTTCGCCCATGAGCTTGGTGAATACTGCGTCGGCTTGCTCGGCATCCTGTATTCGTAGCTGGGTCAATATGCGGTTCTCAGGGTTCATGGTTGTTTCCCATAGCTGGTCGGCGTCCATTTCTCCAAGTCCCTTGAACCGAGAAATTGTAACACCTGCTTGCTTCGCCATATCTTCACTCGGGTTGATTGCGACGCCCCGCTCTTTTCGTTCTGTAACTATTTCTGCCAGCGCCTTCTCGAGAGCTGGTTCATCATAGACATACTGCTTCTTCTGACCTTTATTAATACTGTACAAAGGTGGATTAGCCAAGTAGACATAGCCGCCTTCGACTACTTCTCGCATGTAGCGGAAGAAGAATGTTAAAAGAAGTGTCGCGATGTGGCTTCCGTCAACGTCGGCGTCGGTCATAATAACGATCTTGTGGTAACGAAGCCCATTAATATCAAACGCGTCACCAATTCCTACGCCAAATGCCTGAATCATGGCCACGATTTCTTTGTTCGCGAACATTTTATCTAAGCGGGCACGTTCAGTATTAAGTACCTTACCCCGGAGTGGAAGAATTGCCTGAGTTTTGCTGTCGCGGCCTTCTTTGGCAGATCCCGCCGCAGAGTTACCCTCTACAATATATATCTCAGAATCAGATGGACTCTTGCTCGAACAATCCCATAGTTTTCCAGGAAGCCCCATGCCATCAAGTGCGTTTTTTCGGAGCACGTTATCACGGGCGGCACGTGCCGCTTTGCGGGCCCGAGCTGCAAGCAGCGCCTTGCCAACAATCTTCTTTGCGACATCTGGGTTTTCGTCGAGGTAATAAGCAAAGTATTCGTTCATTACCTGTTCGACGTAGCGACGAACCTCTGGGTTACCAAGCTTATTCTTGGTCTGTCCTTCAAACTGAGGATCAGGTAATTTTACAAGAATAATCGCCGTGAGCCCCTCGCGGATATCATCACCTGAGAGGTTTTCTTCTTTTTCCTTGAGCAGACTCGCTTTACGTGCATACTCATTAATTACCCTCGTCAATGCAGAACGAAAACCAATAAGGTGTGTTCCGCCATCAGGAGTCAGAACATTGTTCGCGAACGGCTTAACCGTCTCGACATAGCTGTCGTTATACTGCACCGCAATCTCTACCATCGAGTCATCAACTTGACGTTCGACGTAGAACGGTGCGTCGCTCATGACTTCTTTACCGATGTTCAGGTGCTTCACGTAACTCTGAATACCCCCTTCGAAATAGAAGGATTGGCGTTCGCCGGTGCGCTTATCAACTACACTCGTTCGGATTCCTTTTGTCAGGTACGCCTGGTGACGAATGTAGTTCACTACCCATTTGTAATCAAAGGTAACGGTTTCTTTGAAGATTGAATCATCTGGATAGAACGTAATTGTCGTACCTGTTGGTCGATCGGTCTTGCCGATTTTCTTCAGTGGGGCAAGCGATGCGCCTCTGGCAAATTCAATCCGATGCAGCTGCCCTTTTTGAACGACTTCGGCAACGAGCTTGTTTGAAAGCGCGTTCACAACAGATGAACCCACACCGTGCAAGCCGCTTGAAACCTTATAGCCGCCACCGCCAAACTTACCACCGGCGTGAAGAACGGTAAGTACTGTCTCGAGCGTACTCAAGCCCGTTTTAGCGTGCGTGTCGACGGGGATACCTCGTCCATCGTCGCTTATTGTGATGCCGCCGTCTTCTAAGATAGTAATATCTACCCGAGTTGCGAATCCGGCAATCGCTTCGTCGATTGAGTTATCGGCAATTTCTTTAATTAAATGATGAACTCCATCATACCCGGTTGAACCGATGTACATTCCTGGCCGCTTCCGGACAGGTTCGAGCCCCTCTAATACTTGAATCTGTGACCCGTCATACGAGTCGCCTGTTTGTTTAGCCACGCTGTATTCCCCTCATTCCTAAAATCGGCTATTGATTAGCAGTCAGCCATTTACACTGCGGCTATTATATCGAATTATGTGTGTTCACTCAACCCTTGTAGCACTTCATAAGCGAATTATCTTGCACTGAACACAATGTTTATGCTAATCTGACTACAATAGTATAAATAACAGTAGTAAAATTAAACAAAAAAGAAGACAATCACCATGTTTCGTCGCATCGTATCGAACCTCAGCTTCAGCCCCGCACTCGTGGGGCAATTAGGATTTTACGCGAAGCGCTTGCGCCGCGAAGAGGCTACGCGCCGCCTTGGACTAATCTTTACCGCAATGGCGCTTGTTGTTCAGAGCCTTGCCGTGTTCAGTCCGCCTGAAGCTGCTAACGCCGCCACGCCAGGCCAAGTAGGTAGCTCACCTCGCTGTGAAGTAGATGTAGTAGGACCACGCGCCAGTGCATTCTCGGTAAACGACAACAAGGCTTCTGTTGACTTCAACGTTCGCGGTACAAAAAACTGTAAGGTTCAAGTCTCTGTGAACGCATTTTACGCACCAAGTCTTGATGGCAAGCCATGGTCGCAGCAGATCCTGTTTGATCGCAATACCAGAATCTTCGACACGCCTGGGCGCTATACAATGAGAGGCTCATTACCTGAAAGAAGCAACGAATCAAAGGGTTGTTTTTACCAGGTCGACCTGACATACGGCACACACAATGTACTGCCCGTCTTGGCATATGGACATGGACGGCTTGACTGTGGCACGGCCACCGTCGCCTCTGCCTCATGTAGTAGTCTTGAAGTTATTCGACAGTCGGACACAAAATTTACCCTGAAGGGTCGTGCCTCAACCGTTGGACCGGCACAAATTAAAGCCTACTCTTACACAGTAAAGAATGCTGCTGGCACAACATTACTTAGTAAAGAAATGAATAGTGATGCCAAAAGCACGCAGTTTGAATATAACCAAACGATGCCGGGAACTTATAAAGCTGATCTCGTCGTAAAATCGACTGTTGGTCAAGATACCGGTCCGAACTGTCGCACGTCTTTCGTGGTGCCAGCTGCGGCCACGCCATCGGTGGCATGTACAAATGTGACGGCTACTATCGCTAATCGTACCCAGGCCTACTTTACCGGCAGTGCACAAGCTCTTAACGGAGCACGTATCACGGGGTATACATTCATTGTCCGTAACTCAGCTGGTATTGAAGTAAACCGTACCGTTGTTCCTGGCAGTGGCCCGACCGCCTCGACTGCAGCGGTCAATATACCGCGGGATGGTAATTACACCGTTCAACTCGTTGTCCAATCAAGCCTTGGTGACAAAACAGATCAAACCGCCTGCGTGAAGCCGTTTACAATCGCCCCTCCGGCCACATGTCCTTACAACCCAAGCCTACCCGCCAGCAGCCCTGACTGTCAGCCTTGCCCAGATAACCCTGATATATGGATTAAAGACGAGAGATGTAAGGCGAACGTCGTCTACACAAAGACAAGCACCAATCTCACTCATGGAAACATGGATGCTAGCAAAACAGCAGCGCGCGCTAACGATAAGCTGACTTACACTCTAACGGTAGAAAATAAAGGGTTAATCAGCGAAAAAGTTACAATTGAAGAAGATCTAAGCGATGTGCTTGAGTATGCGAAACTTGTTGATCAAGGTGGCGGTGACTTTAACGAACAGACAAAAGTGCTGACATGGCCAGCTGTCACACTCGGCGCAGGCGAAAAACAATCTCGCACGATTGCCATTCAAATGATGGAATCGATTCCAGTAACAAACACCGGTACTGGTGTTCCCACAAGCTACGACTGTAAGATGGCGAATACTTATGGAAATACCGTCACTGTCGGTGTTGAATGTCCGGTTCAAAAAGTAGTTGTTGAGCAAGTCGTCAGTGAACTACCTCATACTGGTCCGCGCGAAAATATGATATTCGCCGCCGTTCTCTTCACTGTCGTCACGTACTTCTATGCACGCTCACGTCAGCTTGGTCGAGAAGTACGGTTGATTCGACGTAACCTGAACACTGGGACAATTTAATAAGGATTAAGGGTGGGGATATGGCTGAACGATTAAACTTTCCAGAACGTAGCAGTGAACGAGGTCAAGAAGCTCTTGACTCGCTACGAAACGAGCGTAAGGCAGAGCTTGAGCGTAACCTTGAGCGCGCCGCAGAGGCACCGAACGAGCAGAACTTAGAGAAACTAAAAGAGTCGGCTGAGAAGGCTGCTGAGGTAGAAAAGAAGCAGAACGAGGCGCCTGTCGCTAAAGCCGAAAAACGTCGTGACACACCAGCTCAACGACGTGCTCGAGGCAAAGCGAGCTACAACAAGACGATGAAAGAGACTCAGAGCCAGATGAACGCTCCCGAAAAGACGTTCAGCAAGGTTATTCACAATCCTGTCGTCGAGAAGAGTTCTGAAGTAGTTGGCGCTACCGTTGCCCGTCCTAACGCGATTGTGGCTGGTTCGGTAACGGCTCTCATCTTTACCCTAGGGTTGTATCTTTTTGCCAAGTATTACGGCTACCCCCTCAAGGGATCTGAAACTATCGCCGCTTTTATCCTCGGATGGGTTGTCGGGTTACTCTACGACTACCTGCGGATCATGATTACTGGCAAGAAATCCTAACCATTCTCTCCCCTTCCAGCAGTAAAACCCGCAACTTCACTGTTGCGGGTTTTACCGTAGGTCTCATCAGTAGAGCTGATCCAGTCGCTTTCGTTCACTACCTAGGCTAGCGAAGCTTGATAGCGACTTCGCTGTCATCGTTCTTACCGTCTCCTCTGATATGAAGTTTTTCATCAGACTGAGTTTGCTGGCTGTCTGGCTGGACCACGGCTGGAGAAACAGCCTCTTGGACAGGAGAAGGGGCTGCAGGCGGCGCCTGAGGGGCCGTGTGTGCCACTGCATCAACTCGAGCATTCAATGGTGGCGCTTGCGAGCTTATCGGGGCAGCCGGTGTTGATTGTTGCTGACCGCCGAGCTGCTGACGTTTGGCGAGCCACTCATCGAGAAATGATGAGCCTGGCTTGGGCGGTTGTCCGCCAGCGCCGACAGGTGCGCCGGCACTTGCCTGCTGCATGGTACGCATTTGCTGCAGGCGGTCTTTCTTGGCCTTCTCAGCTGCGCCGAGTCGATCAAAGATCTCTTTCTCCACAACCGCACGAGGACGACCATATTTAGCCGCACTCAAACGCTTTAACGCGTCGTTAAGCTGAGGGTTACTTTGGCCCATTGGTGGTACAAAACTCATAGAGAATGGAGCGCTTGGGACATTATTTATCATGACGCTTGTTATGCTCTGATAATTCGGCATCTTGATCATATCTTCTGCTTCAAACACCGGCTGGAACCGCTTCACCAGTAGTTCGGCATCTGTCACACCAATACGTCCGGAGATGACCGTTCCGACGTTTCCAATAATCGCTTCCCGTATCTTGTCTGTCAGCTGTGTCATGAACTGGTTACCAAGAATTAGATTGAGTCGATACTTTCGGGCTTCACTCAAGATTGATTCAAAACTGTCGGTGGCGAAGTTCTGGAACTCGTCAACGTAAAGCGAGAAGTCTACTCGTTCCGATTCAGGCAGGTCAGCCCTACCCATGGCGGCTGCCTGAAACTTCATAACAAAAATCATACCCATGAGTTTCGAGTTCAGCTCACCCATTTTCCCTTTACTCAGGTTCACGAGGAGTATCTTTTTATTATCCATAATGTCGCGCAGGTTAAAGCCCGACTTCGTCTGTCCAATGATATTACGCATCGAGTCATTTGAAATAAACGGACCGAACTTGCTCACTACCCAGGAAATTACTTCTCCCGCTTCGTTAGAACGCTGAGAAGCAGGAAACTCCTTCGTCCAGAAATCAAGCACGCTCTGGTCTTTTACATACTTCAGCTTGCTCTTCATGAAATCCTGGTCAATTAGTAGCTTAGGAATATCGACAAAGGTTCCCCCTTCAGGGTCCGCCATGAGCAGCAACGCACAGTTACGGAAAATGTGTTCGAGTCGCGGCCCAACAATTCCTGTATGACCCGGGTCATACAGTCCGTACAGCATATTAATAGCCTCTTGTACCAAGAAGTCCTTTTGATCTTCATGATCGAACTCAAACATATTAAGCCCAATTGGATTGGTCATGTCTCCTGGATTGAAGTAAATTACATCTTCGACACGTTCCTTTGGTACTTTACCGAGGAGCGCTTCGACTGAGTCACCGTGCGGATCAACAAAAGCAAACCCCTTCCCGTCCATCATGTCTTGGAATGCGAGGTTCTCGAGCAATATCGACTTACCGGTACCGGTTTGTCCGATGATGTAGGTGTGACGACGACGGTCATTTGTACTCAGTCGAATTGGCTTCTTCGTTCCGCGGAATTCGT
>JAUPVA010000071.1 GCA_030917245.1 Patescibacteria group bacterium | reverse complement strand
TTGCGACGTGGCGATGCGGTTGTATCGACCGGCGCGCCAATTAGCGTTCCTGTAGGGGCTGAGACGCAAGGACGTATGTTTAATGTGGTTGGTGAGCCTATTGATGGTATGAAAGCTCCAAAGGGCGCTACGGCCCCTATTCACCGAGACCCACCTGCCCTTTCTGAGCAATCAAATAAAACCGAAATTCTGGAAACGGGAATCAAGGTAATCGATCTTCTAGCTCCTATGGCCAAGGGCGGAAAGGTCGGTTTGTTTGGTGGTGCTGGAGTCGGTAAGACAGTGCTTATTCAAGAGTTGATTAATAACATTGCAAAATTCCACTCAGGTAACTCTGTATTTGCTGGTGTTGGTGAGCGAACTCGTGAAGGAAACGACCTTTATTATGAAATGAAAGAAGCAGGCGTGCTTGACAAAACGAGTCTTGTGTTCGGTCAAATGAATGAGCCACCGGGAGCTCGATTGCGCGTAGCACTCTCTGGCCTCGCTATGGCTGAAGCCTTCCGTGACGAAGGCAAAGACGTTTTGCTGTTCGTTGACAATATATTCCGTTTCACCCAAGCAGGAGCAGAGGTCTCTGCGCTGCTAGGTCGTCTTCCGTCTGCTGTTGGATATCAGCCAAATCTTCAACAAGAAATGGGAGCTCTTCAGGAGCGAATTACGAGTACTAAAACTGGTTCAATCACATCTGTACAAGCCGTATATGTTCCAGCCGATGACCTTACCGACCCAGCACCTGCAACGACGTTTGCACACCTCGATTCTACGATCGTTCTAAATCGAGCCCTTACAGAAATCGGTATCTACCCTGCGGTTGATCCACTCGATTCAAATTCAACAATTCTTGACCCAGAAGTGGTTGGAGAGAACCATTATCGAATTGCCCGTGAAGCACAGCGTATACTCCAGCAGTATAAGGATTTGCAAGATATCATCGCTATCCTTGGCATGGATGAATTGTCTGATGAACAGAAGAAAGTCGTCAATCGTGCCCGCCGCCTGCAGCGATTCCTGGCACAGCCGTTCTTTGTGGCTACGCAATTTACTGGCAACGATGGTGTATACATTAAAGTAGAAGATACCGTCAAAGACGTTTCAGATATTTTGGACGGCAAGTATGACGATAAGCCTGAAAGCTGGTTCTATATGGCCGGCGGTCCTCTCAGCGAGAAGAAGGATTAGGACGCTGTGAAACTAGAACTCGTCACGCTTGCAGGGGTAAAGGTAGACCAGGAGGTTTACGAAGTAATGTTACCAACAGCTGCTGGGCCAATTTCGGTATTTACCGACCACGAGCCTTTGGTAAGCGTGGCAGTACCTGGCGCAATTGCCGTTCGTCATGCTAAGAGCGACGCTGATAGTAAACTAGAGTACTTTGCGGTTTCTGGTGGAGTTATAGAGATTACAGGTAAACGAGTACGAGTTCTAGTAGATGAAGCGGATCACGGAGATGATATCGTTGAAGCTGAGTCCAAAGCTGCGCTCGCGAAAGCAATTGAGCTGAGGAAGAATGCTAAAAATGCTATCGAGATAGAGCAAGCTAGCCAATTGATTGATCGCCATCAGGTGCGGCTGAACGTTGCTGGCTTGCGGCGAAAACAGCGTCGTTAGCGAAAGCAGGAATGCAACCTTTTTAAATCACCGGGAGTGTTCTCCCGGTGATTTATTACTGCGAGATGTCTCTCAATATCTTACGAACCTCGTCGGTAGACCGACTATGCATGAGACGGTCGCGTAATTCCGCAGCGCCTTCAAAATCTCTGACGTAGATTTTAAAGAACCGTTTCAGAGGATCGTACTTTCTGGGATGCTCGGCGGTATCCCATGTATCGTGCAAATCAAGCTGGTAATAGAGTAGATCAAGCAGCTTATGACGGCTTCGGGGTGAAGGATCATTATCAAAAGCATATGGATTAGAAAATATGCCCCTTCCAATCATAATTCCGTCAATGCCGTAGTCTGACACAAGTCGCAAGCCATGCTGCCGATCTCGAATATCACCGTTAATGGTGAGTAGTGTGCGAGGTGCAATCTCGTCTCTCAGTAATTTAATATCGTGTATTAATTCGTGATGAGCGGGTACTTTGCTCATTTCTTTTTTTGTTCGTAAATGAATGGTTACGTTCTCAACATCTTGTGCGAGAATGTGCGTAAGCCATTCACGCCATTCAGTGATGCTACTGTAGCCAAGACGGGTTTTAACGCTGATGGGTAGCCCGCTTTCTTTCGCCGCAGCAATTATACTGGCAGCAAGTTCAGGCGTCCGAATCATTGCCGCTCCTCCCCCACTCTTAATCGCAGAGCTATCAGGACAGCCCATATTGATGTCTATACCGTCATACCCAAGATGGCGGCAGTGCAGGGATAACTTTGTCATAGACTCCGGGTCGCTACCCCACAGCTGAGCGACGATAGGATGCTCGTCATCGGTTTTGATAAGCCTGCCACCAATAGCCTTGTCGCCTGCAATTGCCCAGCCGGTAGCATTGGTAAATTCAGTGAAATACACGTCAGGGCTGGCAGCTTTTGCAACGACGTGGCGGAATACAACGTCAGTTACTGCCTCCATGGGAGCGAGTACAAAAAACGGCCGGGATAAGTCGTGCCAAAAGCTCATTACTCTGCTGCAGGAATAACCGATACACCGTCGCGGTCTTCCTCGTAATGTGCGAGGTGCGAGTCGAACGCGACTTGGCCGAGGTCGTGTTTAGTTTTTGTTGGTCGAGACAAGTCAACCCCGCGCAGGTGCTCATCGTGAGTATGTGTTACTTCTTCTTCAAGTACATGAGTAGTGGGTGTAATTGTTTCCGACATTGCGGGCTCCTCTGTTGATATTAGATGAGTAAGAATGTTTATAATAGCATATTTTTGAATAAAATAAAAACGCCTCACTGATGCCACAATAACTTTATGGACTCAGTGAGACGGACAGGAGTAGTGCTAGATTCCCTGGCCTACGCTGGCTGCGTAAGCGTCCGTTCTCATGGGCTTCAGCGATCGCGTCGCTTGGCCTCGAAGTCCGCGTTGCGGACCTCCTGGATGTTCTGACCTTGGGCGACGAGACGCGCCTCCTCGGCGGACCGCTTGCTGGGCGGTACCTTCGCGGCTGCGACATACTGGTCTTTGGTTGCCACATGAATCACCTCCCTCGAGGACTTGAATCGGACAAATCGGTTGTCGAGCGGCCGCCCCTCTCACTGCGTGAGCGGAGAGGGGCGGCCTCCTGGCTACTTGAGTGCTCGGGACACTCGTTCGCCAGGAATACCCTGGACGATGTGTACTAACCAACGGGGGAG
>JAUPVA010000070.1 GCA_030917245.1 Patescibacteria group bacterium | reverse complement strand
CGAAAATCGGGCAGGTGAAGCTCATGAAACACACCGCCTCCGTTTGCATTGTCGTTTGTTCCCATCCGATGAGAGCGAGTAGGAATAATTGATTGGACGAGTTCGTTGACACGGCCATCGTCGTCAAACAGCTCCTCGGGTTTGTAACTTCGCAGCCAGTCATCTAATACTTTTACGTTATCTTGGTGACTAGAGTCGACTGCTAGGGGTACTTGATGAGACCGGAAGTTGTCCTCGACTGCGTAGCCATCTATCGTCTTTGGCCCCGTCCATCCTTTTGGTGACGCGAGAATTATCATAGGCCATCGCGGTCGTGTTAAATCGTTATGCTCGCGAGCGTTGGATTGTATTCGTTTTATTTCTTGAACAGCGGCATCGAGTTGTGCGGCCATTTTGTGATGCATGAGTTCCGGCACACTGCCTTCGACAAAATAAGGAGTCCAACCGTAGCCCCTAAACAGCTGTTCCAACTCCTCGCGTTCGATCCGGGCGAGTAACGTAGGATTGCTGATTTTATAGCCGTTCAAATGGAGAATGGGGAGGACTACTCCGTCTGTTTTTGGGTTGAGAAATTTATTTGAATGCCAGGCGGTGGCTAGAGGCCCCGTTTCGGCTTCGCCGTCGCCAACAATGCAGGCGGCAATCAGGTCCGGATTATCAAAGACCGCTCCAAATGCATGGCTCAAGGAATATCCAAGCTCGCCACCTTCATGAAGTGAACCGGGAATTTGTGGTGAAACATGGCTTGATAAGCCACCGGGGAATGACGACATTTGGAAGAGCTTTTTTAGCCCTGTTTTATCTTGCGTCACCTGCGGGTAGTACTCTGTGAATGTTCCCTCTAGGTACACATTACTAACGAGCGCAGGGCCGCCATGGCCTGGACCTGATAGATATACCATGTTTAGGTCATTATTATTGATAACTCGATTAAGATGCGTATAAATGAAGTTTTGCCCCGGTGCTGTTCCCCAGTGTCCGAGCAATAGTTGTTTAACATGATCAAGCTGCAACGGCTCTTGTAGTAACGGATTGTCCTTTAAATATATCTGTCCGACCGAAAGGTAATTCGCAGCCCGCCAATAATAATCGAGTGCCTTCAACGTGTCTGTGTCTAAATATGCCGTTGTACTCACAATGCCTCCTCGGTTTTCTGAATCACTTCTATTGTTTGCTCTGCGATAATTTGCCCCTCGTCAGTGGAAATCACGTGTACCCCGACAGAGCTCCGTTCGTCGTCGGAAATCGTACCTTGATGCTGTTCATTTTTGTACTGATCTAATTCAACATCGAGGTAGCGAAGCATATCGCAAATTCGTTGACGGATAATAGGCGATTGAGACCCTATGCCACCGGTGAACACTAAGGAGTCAACTCCTCCAAGAGCAGTGACGAGCCCTCCTATTGCTACACCAACGCGGTAAACATAATAGGAGACAGCAAGCGCAGCACGTTCGTCATGAGCTTCATTTTCGAGTAGTTGCTTCATGTCGCCAGTAGACCCGGAAATAGCGAGCAGGCCCGAGGCTGTCTGAGCTATTTTTGCAAATTCATCGTTAGAGACATTAAATTCATTCACTATGAAGTTAGGTATGGTTGGATCGATTTCACCAACGCGTGTGCTTGAAGGTAGGCCAGAGGCCGAAGAGAACCCCATGGTTGTATCGACTACTCTTCCGTCTTTTGTGGCAGTGATGCTTGAACCGCTTCCTAAGTGTGCGTAAATTACTCGACCGTGTGCTGCGGTATCGCCGGCCAGGTGCTCGAACTCTCTTTGCACATATGCATAGGAAAGACCATGAAAGCCATACCTCTGTACTCCGGCTTCACGATATTCGGCCGGTAACGCTATGAGGCGCGCTTGTTTTGGTAAATCTGAATAAAACGTCGTGTCAAAGCAAGCGACCTGCGGCGTAGTTGGAAAGCGTCGGACTAATGCTTCAATAACAGCAACAGCGTCTGTCAGATGAAGTGCATCGTACCGGATTAATTGTTTAACATTAATTAACACCGAAGAGTCAATCAGAGTTGCGGCTTTAAAATGTAGTCCGCCGTGCACTAAGCGGTGGCCGATTGCTACGATTTCATACGTGTTCGTAAGTTGGTCGAGCAGGCTGGCTAATGCCTCCCGGATTGGAACATTCAGGGTGTTCGCTAATTGTATCTCGGGGGGATTATCAAATTTCCACGATACATCGTGACTGACGACGGACTGGTTTAGGAGAGTAAAGGTAAACTCAGCTAATAATACGGGCTTCAATGGCTCTGGCTGCAGGCGATAGACCGACATTTTACAGCTGGATGAACCAAGATTAACAACAAATAGTACAGTATTGCCCACAAACAAAAGTATACGGCGAAATACCGTATACGTCTAGATAAGCAGAAGTGCTATTGTGGTGCACGCTAGTTGAAGTATTCAGAACAAAACATCATAAGATTTTGGTTAATGTGGCAAAAGAGGTGGAGCTGGCGCAACAATATCTTGGTAGGTCTACGACTTTTCGCCGCCCAGTTTGAATTTTTTCAACACTCTTCTTTGCTGCCAATTTTTATCAGGAAACATATCTATAAGAAAGACTGTGTTTATCTCAATTTTGTCGCCCTCGTGTAATCTTCCCGACTTCTGGATAGTTGAGTGCGGCAAGAAGCCTGATCGTGTAAACTCAGGACTATTGAACTTGGCACCGTGTAATTCAAGTAGGTCTACAATTTGGCCATGTAATTTTTGAAGTACATTATTTCTTTCGATCAAAACCACTTCCGTCGCTCCTAATACTGAATCACCTGTCGCGGATAGGGTTATTGATGGTTGGTCAGCTAGCATAGCTTCTAGTTTATGCTCAATGCCTGTATCAAGCTCGGCTGCAAAGACATCAGCAAGAGTTATATGGGGTGGCCAGTCGGTCATTGCAAACTCGGTCCTGATCTCTGTAGGTTCAAAGAATGATACGAGTGTGTATTTTTGTGAATACTGCATAGACGTATCATATCAAACAAAAAGCACTCCTCTTGAAGTGCTTTAAGCATAATCTCTTTGGTGCGGGCGGAGAGAATCGAACTCTCATCGTTTGCTTGGAAGGCAGACATATTAGCCATTATACGACGCCCGCAAGAGTGTAACTCTAGTAAGTATATCAGAAAAGTGTAATAATATAAGCACGAGAACTATACAATATGGCAGAT
>JAUPVA010000069.1 GCA_030917245.1 Patescibacteria group bacterium | reverse complement strand
TTTAGGCGATGAGCCGATCAGATTTTCCGTTGATTATCTTGTTGCTTGAAAGCATAGCGGATTCCCTTACCCGCTAGCGGCTCATCGTCATAGCGCGCGAGTAAGTGAAGATGTGCGTGAGTTACGTTCTGACCACCAGTTTGATACACATTCCATCCAAGGTTGTAACCGTTTGGTTTTTCTTTATTGTCTACCAACTCTTTCATAGAAATAAGGAGGACTCGTAGTGCCACCCACTCCTGCTCATTTATATCGAAAGGTGTTTCGATATGACGTTTGGTAATAGCCATTACGGCATTATTTATTGACCCTTCTTCCATGTCCGCAACGACCATAAGTCATTTTCTTGAAGAACACTCACCCTAAGGAGGTTATTTTCTATACAGAATGGGCATTCTTTATGCATGGGCTAATTGTAGCAAACAGCTATCCATTTAAACGATTTACAGGGGTGGAATACACAGGAACTCACTTAGTCTCTGTGCCTATGTTGTTGCCACCCCCCTACCTTCCCTTTCATACTTCTATTCTCTGTACTTGGTTCTCGCGCAAAATTTATTTTACATTTACGCAAATTTGCTACGGATTGTTATAATTACGGAATGGCTAAGCTCAATCTATTATTGGCAAATGCAAGCAACAATTTTTCAGATGAAGAAGTCGCCCTAATTAGTAGGGCTGTTAAGGATGCAGAAGCATACCTCCTCGAGGAACTGGCTTTTGATTACGACGTAGACATCGTTATCACCCCTCCTTCGCAGTTAATGAGAACTATTCCAGAAGATGGAATAACAGGAAGAACTTACAACTCCCGGCTAATCGTGATTATTTTGAATAAAGCTGAGGCTAAAGTCACACGAGAGTCTGTTTTCGAAACGATATGCCACGAGATGTCACATTCCCTACGATGGGAAAAGTTGCCCGAATACGCCAACACGCTTTTCGAGGGAATGATCATGGAAGGTCTCGCTGTAACTCTGGAAGCGAAGGCATTAGAAGATAACAGGATTAGCTCGAAGCAGTTCTTTTTGAAGACAATGCTTGAGACAACTCCTGAAATGAATGAAGCCATGCTCGCTAATCTTAGAGATAAACTGGCAGACACAAATTATGATTACGATTCGATCTTTTATACGGGCAATGATAGCTTACCGCGCTGGGCCGGATACCGTTTAGGCTACTATTTCGTCAAACAACACTTAGATCGCACTGGCGTCAGTATTACTCAAGCTACGATTACAAGTTACAGAGACTTTTCTTCCTAGAATTTGAAAGTCCCCGGCGCGATATGCGTTACGCCGGGGACACAGATGCAGCTCGTGAGCTACAACATGGTTATGCTATCAGAGTTGGGACTCTAGCGGCCTCCGCCGCCACAGCCGCCGCCTCCGCCGCCGTTGCAGCCGCTGCCGCCGCCGCAGCTTCCGCCGCCGCCACCGCAACCACCACCACAGCCGCTTCCGCAGCCGGCGCCGCCGCAGCCTCCGCCGCCTCCTCCGCCGCCACCGCCGTTGCCGCTCATGAGACGGGGCGCCGGTGCGACCTCGACCGAAATGGTCGAGAGGTTTTCAGTACGCATAACAATCACCTCCTTCCGGTTTGGATTTCGCATCCCACCACACACAAATCGCATATCAGCGTGTGTTGGGTTTAAGCAAAGTAGTGCGGGATGGCCTCGAGGCCGTTCACCGCACAAGTCAGGGAGTGGTGAGAATAGTGGCCAGTACCGTGCCCGAAGCTGATAGGAATCATCTCCGTGCTCAGAACCTTTACTACTCTCAACGAGGAGTGTTCTTCAGACACATCCACCGTCACGATTTCCAGCTCCGCCTTCAGTTCAGGCAGGGTCGTAGTCGCAAGGGGTAGGACGCTCGACGTTTCGCCGTCGAACAGGAACTGCACATACTCGTGGAATCGCTTCGACTGAGCATAAAGCAGTTCGTGGTCCAAGACACTGTGGACTTCATGAGGCTCGAGCGTTCGCACGCTCGGTTCGTTCAACCCGTAGATCAAACGAGACTCAGCCTCATGAAAAGCCTTGATGGCCACTTCTTCGAATCGACCCAGCGTACTCGACGCGCCGCTGACAAAGCAAGGATAGTCGTCGGATGTGATCACCACCTCGATGATGGTCACACCTCGCTGACTCAGGTCGAGAACAAAAACTTCTCGACCCAGCTGTTTCCAGTACCGCACTCTGTTCTGCAGATGAACTGGCAGAATTTCGAAGTCCAACTTGCGCGGACTCTTCTTCTCGTACCAGCTTCGCATCAAGCTGTCGCGCTCGACCAGCTCCAGGATTCCCCGGTTCACGGCTTCTTCATAATCCGTGTACGCGGCGAACCCGGAGGAGCAAGTATCAACGACCAGCTTCCTTCCGATGTCTCGGAGAGGATAGAACACGAGGTCGATCGGTACGTAGACCGCTCGACCATCGTAGCTCTCACCTCTTACCCACTCGATCTCCGAATTCTCATCGAATTTCTGCAGGTATGGAAGCGTGTCGTATTGCTCGGCGGTCAAAGGCGCGACGACTCGCGGATCGAGCCAGGCCTCAGGGAGATTGCAGGCAGGAGCACGAATGTCATAGCGCGTACTTGCCGCGCGCTGACGCTCATACCCTTCTGCGATTGCCTTCAGCTTGGCATCGGCCCATGAGGTCGAAATGCCGCTCGTTATCTGGCCGTTTTGCGTCAGCGCCAGGAACTGGAAATACGACTTGTCGTAGTTACTCGACATTGAGTCGTCAATCAGCCACGAGCGCTGCACGGGCTTGGTCTCGCCCTCCATCTCGTCGATGAACCGGGCCAGGACCTGCGAGACAGTGACCTTTTCCTCCGACGACTTCTTACCGACAGCTACCGCCAGGAATGGCAAGCAATCGGTCAGCTCGAGTTCGTCGGTGATCACATTGTCTAGCATGCTACCGAGTTCACAAGTAGCGAGTCCCAGCTCGACTGCACCGAGTGAGAGGTTCTGCGCGATGTGGCCGGCCTCGATCGCCATGAACCGGTAACCCCGGTTGGAATACTTGCGAGGCTGTCGATTCGCATCGGCAGCGATCACGAGTACCACCTGGGCACCGTACGGCATCTCCACCTCGTTAAAAGCGTAGATGATCCGTTGGACGTCGGGACTTTCGTTGAACAGGACGAGCCGATCACTTTCGTTATCGTACTCGTAGTATCCCGCCGGAAAGTCCACCTGCTGTTCCAGAACGATCGCGAAGATCTTCATCGGGTAAAGCCCGCCCGCGGACGGCACGGCGTGCCGACTGAACGAGTATCCGATGTCCAGCAGACCACCGAGGTCATCGAGCCAGAGCCTCTCCGAGGAGAAGTTCCGGCAGCTTGCGCGCCTGGCTTGCAGGCGGATCAGTTCAGACCTTTCAGCCGGCAGCACCTTGAACACCTCACCTTCTCGGGTGGGCATCCTCGGTGACCGTGTGTGAGCGACGATCTCTTCGTCGGTGATGTCGGATAGGTAGACCATCGGGTTGCTGCTGATGGCGTGGAAGTGCTTGTACACCTCCCTGCTGTCGATCACAACCCTGAGGGAATTCAAATCGTTCAAAAACCCAACGATGAATCCTTTGTCGATGTCTTGGAGCGCCTCGGTGATCATGTCGACGGTGTTGATACCGTTACACAATTCCAAGATGGACCAGGCCTTCAACGTCGTCTCGTGGTCCAGCGAAATTTCTTGATTCGGGAGAATGAACTTGATCCTGTCATCCTTCGAAATCGCTGGCGCTACCAAGAGCGGCTTATTCAGCACGTCTGCTCCTCTTTCGTATTGATAGCACAACGATGTTAACGAACAGGACAAGCAATTTCCGTAAGTTGCACCTACAGTCTTTCTCAGCAGTCAGTTCCGACGGTAAGACCGTCTTTGCTCACCACTGTTCTCGCCCTTACGATGTATAGTATCAGGTATTACTAAAAAATCAATTTGACTTATTATAAAGTAGATTTTCTTAAGCGGAATGATACTATACTTTGAATTATTAAACTTGAATCTATTGCTCATTAGGAGTATCTGAGGTGGGAATACAATAAGCCATTCAATACCATGGCTTCGTGTAGTAAAAATGTAAATTGGCTCAACACGATAGAGGAAGTAATAACCGCAGTGAAGCTAGGTTGCTCGGTTATATAGGTTTACTTGAATGCATTTATGAGGCAATCATGCATTACATCATTCGTTTTCAGCTCGATGACTTCACTGACTGTGATCCACCTACACATGTCGTGTTCCGTTAAGATAATGTCGCTAGGCTTAACACTTACTTTAAGATTGATCTGACGCACCTTAGGCTTATTGGGCGTTGAGTAGTCGAATCCTTCAAAAGTGCCAATTATTTTCTCAACGTCCAAATTAGTTTCTTCTTTAAGTTCTCGCACAGCACCCTGTTCTATTGTTTCTCCCGCATCCACACCGCCGCCAGGCAATTCCCACTCGCCGGCTAAAAAGTCGTCATATGCTACTCGGCGTACTACAAGCAGCCTTCCATCTTGGAATACTGCTATACCAGTAGCAAAATGTGTTACCTCTTCTTCTTTTGCTTTTTGTCTAATCAGTTCTTCATCAATCACAGGGTAATGATAGCAAATGAATGTTTCCGACTCCACTCTAGGTATACAAAAAGTCAGAACTGAATTAGCAGTTTTGACTTAGTCTGGTCTGGATTGGCTCAACACGATAGAGGAAGTTATAACCGCAGTGAAGCAAGATCTATATGATATGGCTATTCTAAATTAGCAAGATAATCACGAACCTTCGCAAACGGTTTCATTTTAGTGGCGTACGTTAGTTCATTCTCTTCTTGTGTCATCTCAGCTCGAGTAATCGTATAACCCTCGTTGATAAAGAATTGGTCAAAACCAAATCCATTTTCACCCACTGGGTACTTTGCTATAGTTCCGGGCAACTCGCTATCAAAAAATTCCATAATCTCACCGTCAAAATAGCCGAACGTACATTTAATAACAGCTGAGCGATCTTCGAAACCATCCAGTATACGACAGCATGCTTCGTTACCAGCCTTCTCAACGAACCATTTAATATAAGGCCCGGGAAGTTCACCTAACGCATTGAATATAAGGCTCACATCCTCAACAAGCACGGGTGTGCCGCAAACATCATAAGCCTGCCTAAGCTTGTGTTCGACAATATTATGAAGATCAGTCGATTGAATTTCGTCGAGTTCAACTTTTCGATGTTCAAGTTGAATACCAAGCTGACGAGATAGATAATCGGCCTTGCTTTGATTGCCGGTAATGAAAGTGGGTAATTTTGACATACTCTCAGTAAAGCAAAAACACCTTCCTTTTGGAAAGTGCTTCTGCTTGGCTCACCACTACGGTCTTGAACTGAACCGAGACGACTACATTCGAACTATCACGTTGCCAACTTTGCTACCGCTATCAGTATAGCGGTGCGCAGCCACGATATCATCAAGTTCATATATTTTATCAATGACTACTTTGATTTTGCCTTGTTCGGTCAGCTCTAGTAAAAATTCAATATCTTCTTTCTTTTCAGTTGCAGTCCCCGTCATGACTTGACCACGAGCCACCATCCCTTCCCACAAAGTACCGACCATCAACCCTGCTCGACCCTTCTTGGTAAGTAACGTTTTCGCTGCCTGAGGCGAAATATTGCCGACTGTATCTAAAACAACGTCAAATTTCTTGCCCGCACTCACAAGATCCTGCTTAGCGTAATCTATTATGTCTTCTGCTCCTAACCTCTCCACCAATGTGGAATTTTTACTGCTTGTTACACCTGTGACCTTGGCACCATAATACTTTGCAAGTTGTATAGCGTTCGTACCAACAGCACCCGAGGCACCATTGATTACAACCGTTTCACCTTTTTTCACACCCAGCTTATCGCGGACGAAATATAATGCCGCTGTTCCGCCAAACAATAAGCCAGCAGCATCTTCGTGAGAAACACCGTTCGGCTTAAAGGCGATGCTTTTATACTTTGAAATTCTAATATACTCTGCGTATGTTCCCATTTGAACACCTGTCATGCCGCAGACTTCATCACCAACATGAAACTGCGATACGTTTTTTCCAACCTGCTCTACAATACCCGAGTAAGTACTGCCTAGTATTTTTATTCTCGGCTTGGTAATTCCAAAAACCAGTTTAGCAAGAAAACCAAAACCCTTCGGAAATCTCGCACCCCTGATTCGTGAGTCGGCGGCGGTCACTGCAGTCGCCTTTATCCTGACCAAGATGTCACCACTTCGGATTGTTGGTTTTGGAATATTCTTAATCTTTAAAACTTCTGGCTCACCGTACTCTTCAATATTCACCGTTCTCATGAATCGAGTATAGCAGAGGTCCAGTAGCGTGAATGCTTACTGGACTTCTGCTCAAATATCTTGTCTTGGCTCACAACAGTAGAGGAAGTCATAACTACAATTAAGCAGGATTGTTTTAAAATATAATCGTTCTAAAGATGCTTCCGCTTCTGGCATTAAGTATAATACGTTGTATGAAGAAAACCATTGAAGAAAGGCTTACTGGAGGACATCCCAATTCGCTTGGTGAAACGGTCTCTGTTGCTGAAGACGTACTGCAGGACAGCTCAAGACAACTATTTAATGAGCTTTGTCGTACTTATAGCTCAGACGATGAGGTTGTTCGCTTACGTGTAAGCAGTGCTCTTAAACGAATTTGCGGTCTCCATCGTGATTCATTATCGGCGAACACACAGCCAAAACCAGAATGGCTACTTGAAAGGTTTGATTGGCTTATTAATGATATTGGCTGGAATCTTGATCAGCCTTCAGCTAAATGGTCTATTGCTCAGATAGTCCAGGAATTAAGAACCAAAATCACAGAGAAACAACGCAATGAGGCTATTGAGCTGCTTAAACATAATCTAGAGACAGAGAGCGACTGGATTGTACAGAATACGACCGCTGATACATTTACTGATTTCGCAGCAAATGATTCAAGGCTAAAAGCATGGTTAGTGCCAAGATTGAATAAAATGAAAAAGGATAACAGAAAATCGGTATCATCGAAAGCCGTAAGGTTGCTCAATAGGCTAAATACCTAATCCTCTATGGTTTCATTTCTACTATGGGTATACAAAAAGTCAGAACCATTTTCACAGTTCTGACTTTGTCTTGTCCTGCTTGGCTCCGGCGGCTGGGCTCGAACCAGCGACCTAATCGTTAACAGCGACCCGCTCTACCACTGAGCTACGCCG
>JAUPVA010000068.1 GCA_030917245.1 Patescibacteria group bacterium | reverse complement strand
TTAGGGGGAAGTAATGGTGACGTTGCTCAGGCATATGTGATGGCACACGAAGTTGGCCATCACGTACAAAACGTAACAGGAATTATGGAACGAGTTCAAAACGACCCCTCCTACGAACAAACAGGCAGCAATAGCTTATCAGTACGGCTCGAACTACAGGCAGATTGTTATGCCGGACTATGGGCGAATTCAATAAAAGATGCTGGAGTGTTCGAGTCCGACAACGAAATTCAGGAAGCAATTGTTGCTGCTGGCGCCGTCGGCGATGACAGAATCCAATCCACCACAGGATCAGTTAATCCAGAGACGTGGACTCATGGTTCGTCGGCACAACGAATCGAGTCGTTTAACCGCGGATGGAAGACCGGTCAGCTGTCGCAGTGTAACCTGTAGCTACGCGGCGGTCTTCTACTACGCGAAGGCGTTTAATCCCTTGGGCGCGCCACGCTTTCATAGCCCACCCTATCGGAAGAACATCATGATAGCCCACGAGATCGGCCAGACGACGCATGACTCCCCCAGCCAAGCCACCAAAACGGATACTTTTCCATTCAAATACAGCCCAGTTATCACCAATCGGCACGACCGTAGCCGGGAGAACCGGTTTGTACGAACTCGTTGCTCCATCGCGCAGGATACGTGAGACAAAAATTGCATCATGCAGCGCAGTTTGCGCAAGCCCAGCATATGGCGTCGCGGCGTTGTCTCCTATTACGTATACGTCTTTAGCCGCCTTCATGGTAGCGTCAACCACAACTTTGCCGCGCTCATTTAACGTAAACTGTTTGGCATTTTTTGCAAAGAAAGGCGCATTCGCAACCCCAGAAGTCCATATAACAGTTTGAGTGGGTAGTGGACGACCATTAACAATCAGTTGGGTTGCAGTCTGCTTTTCAACCTTTTTGTTTAACTCAACGTGCACCCCGAGTTTCCGTAGTCTCTTTAGAGCTTCGTTGCTTGTCTGCTCAGTACAGCGAGGAAGCACACGAGGAGCGGCTTCGATAAGATTTATAGACACGCGCTTTTTTGTTATGCCAAAGTGCTTGCGTAGCTGCCGTACGTACGCGCCTAGTGAGCCTGCCAATTCAACCCCCGTAGGACCCGCGCCAATGATGACATAGTGCTTCTCGTCGTCGCTGCCGTCGCTCATCTCTTCCCATAGGTGGGCTTGCAGCTTTTTAATTTCTTGCTGCGATTTAATACCATACGCATAGGTGTTCAGGCCTTTTATGCCAAAGTAAGTTGTCACGCTGCCAAGAGCAAGAATCGCTGTTTTGTAGCGATACAGATTTTTTCCTTTCAACTCGTGAGCAGCAATGTCGATAGAAGAGATAGTGTCGCGAATAATTCGTACATTGGGACGGTCTCGAAAAATTTCTGCGAGTGGTACAAACGACTCTCGGCTATCGTGGCCAGTTGCGGTTGAAAATAATGCCGGATAGTACTGAAAATAGTCTTTGTCCGAAATAAGTGTCACTCGATTACGACGATTTTTTGAGATTTCTAAAGCGGCCTTTACCCCACCAAAGCCGCCGCCGACTATCGTTACGTTTGTGTATTTTCTCATGTGTGTCTTTTCCTCTCGGTTCATAACCATAGTGTGTATCTATGATATTGCTGGTAAATAAATATTAATGGCACTGGCGATAAGAAATACCAAAGAAAGAACTAGCGATACACCAAAAACAGCTCGTGCCCATTTTGCTTCATCTTTAATACTAGTTTGGAAGAACACTGCTATCCAATAGACCGCACCAGCCAACAGTAGTAGCCCCGTCGGAACGCCCACCGTTGCTGTGGTCATAAGAGTAATGATTGCAAGTAGGTACAGCAACAAGTAGGCGAACATCGCACGGCGCACGACTTCGAATGAACGCTGGACTCCTAAGACAGGTAACCGTGCTTTACGGTATTCTTCTTTTCGAAACAGTGAGATGGCATAAAAATGAGGCATCTGCCATGCAAACACGACCAAGAATACAAGCCATGCGGCGAGCGAAACTTCATGCGATACTGCTACATACCCTGCCATGGCGGGCAGAGCACCGGGAATCGCACCAATAACGGTACTATGGATGGTTGATCGTTTTGCCCAGCCATATACGACAACGTACATGCCATACGCTACGATGCCAATAATAAGGACTGCCGTGTTCGTCCAGGCCGTCAATGCTGCCATTCCCATCAAAAAGAGGATGCCCGCATAAATTATGGCGGCGCGAACACCTACCTTCCCCGTCACTGATGGGCGGTTTTTAGTTCGTTTCATTCGAGCATCTATATTTCGATCAATGATGTTATTAACGACACATGCAGAGGCAATCACCAGAGAAGTACCAGCTACTACCCCGAGTACCTGCGTCCAGCCAATCGGTAACGTGCTAGCAAGCAAAGCGCCAGCGAAAGTATGAAGTGCGTTTCCTCTTACAATGCCTGGTTTCGTTAGAGTGTAGTATGCCTGTGTGGTGTGTTTCATTATTTTTAGAAACCTTTTTTATTCTGAAGCTGCATGTATTCATTCATAGCCTCAGAACTAGTGCTCATTCGATAATCGAGATTATTCATAATCCAAATTGATCCGACGACGATTATTGCCGCCATGATAAATACGAATATTAACGTTGCGGTTCGGCTACGTGAACGATCACGCAGGCCGAGATGCAAGAAGCAGATTAACTGAATCGTAAGCTGCAGGACTGCTAAGGCAAGCAGAACCGCCATTGCCCCCTTACCCTCCAGCCACTTTTCCGTTGCTAAAAGATACCCAGCAGCGCTCAAGCAAAGAGCGGCACCAAACCCGAATATATATCGCAGCAAAATAGAGGAAAATGCATGGTTGCTCATAGATGCGCTCCTAAGTAAACGATGGTAAAGATAAATATCCACACAAGATCAAGAAAGTGCCAGAATAATGAAAACAGCGTGAGTTTACGGAGCGAGTCAGCCGTACTTCCTTTTTTAAATATGTAGGCAATCATCACTGAGCCCCAAATCAAGCCGATAGTAATGTGAATTCCATGAGTTGCCACCAGAGTGAAAAATCCTGACAAGAAGGCACTTTGGGTCCAGGCGTGCCCATGACCAACCAGTTCTACAAACTCAGAAATCTCTAACGTAAGGAATAGCGCCCCCAATACTAACGTTCCGACCAAAGCTCCAATAGCAAGACGAACCCGTTTGAATCGTAACGCAAGCACTGCTACTCCGGCCGTAAAACTACTCGCCAGCAACGCTATCGTCTCAAAAAAAGCGTAGGTGGGGTCAAGTATATCGGCCGCAGTTGGACCGGCGGCGGTGCTATTTTTTAACACCATATACGTTGCAAACAAGCTCGCAAATAAAACTACGTCGGTCATTAAGTACAGCCAAAAGCCTAGTTCAGCTTTTTCGTATTTTTCTATTTTACGATTTGTAACGCTATTCATCGGGATGCCTTTGCTGCTTCGTGAAATAATTCGTTCGCACTAATATGATGCTCATTATCATCGATTAACGTTCTTCGTATGACAACAATAATTATCGCAACTATACATATCGCCATAAGCCACCAAAGATGCCAAATGATCGAGAATCCGAATAATCCCGCCAGAACTCCAATAACAAGACCGACTGGGCTATTTTTCGGTAACCAGATATCTACATACTCAGATCGTTCGACGTGAGTCCGACCCTGCTGCTTTCGTCGCCACCATTCATCACGTTCAGCCACGACGGGCTGTACCGCAAAATTATAATGAGGAGCTGGTGATGGAACAGACCACTCAAGCGTTCGTCCGTCCCACGGGTCCCCGGTCTCATCACGCAGTTGCTTCCGCTTCCAGATGCTATAGGCCAGTTGCAACACAAACAATCCTATACCGCCAGCAATGAACAGAACGCCAATACCACTCGTTATGAAAAGTGGCTGCCAGGTTGGATCGCTATAACTATCAATCCGGCGAACGGCTCCCATTAAACCGAGGATATACAGCGGAATGAATGCCAGAATAAATCCAATCAGCCAAAATAGTGCTGATAATTTACCCAGCCCGTCATGAAGACGGAAGCCGAAGATCTTCGGGAACCAATGCATCATACCAGCGAAGAATCCAAACACCACTCCTCCGATAATTACATTATGGAAGTGGGCTACCAAGAACATCGTGTTGTGCACCTGAAAATCAAGAGCCGGCACCGCCATCATTACTCCAGTTACGCCACCTATAGTGAAGGTCACAACGAAAGCCAAGAACCATATCATTGGTGCCTTAAAAGCAATTCTTCCGCCGTACATGGTAAATAACCAGTTAAATATTTTTACTCCGGTCGGTACAGCTATCACCATCGTCATAATTCCGAAGAAGGCGTTTACGTTTGCTCCGGCACCCATGGTGAAGAAATGGTGCTGCCATACAATGAACGATAAGAACATGATAGCCAGTAGAGCCCAAACCATTGTCTTATAGCCGAACAGCACTTTTTTTGAATACGTGGCGACAATTTCTGAGAAAATACCGAATGCCGGCAATACTAAGATGTAAACTTCGGGATGGCCCCATGCCCAGATGAGGTTGATATACATCATCGGATTGCCGCCGGCGTCTGACGTGAAGAAATGCATTCCCATAGTCCTGTCGAGACCAAGCAGCGCCAATGTTACGGTGAGGATTGGGAATGCCAGCATAATAAGCACACTCATAACAAGAACACTCCACGGGAAAATAGGCATTTTCATCAAGGTCATACCAGGCGCGCGATTTTTTAATATGGTCGTGACGAAGTTAATCCCCGTCAGCAAACTGCCGATACCCGCTACCTGCAGTGACCATATCCAATAATCGACCCCTGGACCGGGGTTATACTCAAGACCAGTCAGAGGCGGATAACCGAGCCAGCCCCCATTACTGAAGCCCCCAAACACGAGTGACATATTTACTAAGACCATACCGGCGGCAAATAACCAAAAACTGACTGCATTTAATAGCGGAAATGCCATATCACGTGCACCAATCATGAGAGGCATGACGCAGTTAATAATCCCAAACGCAAGACCCATGGCCACAAAGAAAATCATGATTGTTCCATGAGCGGTAAATACCTGTTGGAATGTATCAGTTGAAAAGGGACCTGCCGCACCATTTGCAGCCAGAGCCGTCTGCAGGCGTAGCATGCCCGCGTCGGCGACTCCTCGAAGCAACATGATAATAGCAACAATAATATACATGATGCCAATTTTTTTTGCATCGACACTCGTGAGCCAGTTGGACCATAGCCAATTCCATCGCTTTAAGTAGGTTATAAGCCCAACTAACCCTAGCACTGTCAGTGGCATGCCGATAGCGGCTCCCAGCGTGACAGGGTCTTTCGGAAAGTATTCAATCGACAGACGTCCCAGGATAAATTGGATAAATTCGTTCATGTTTAGTGCCCTCCGTTCGACGAGTGTGAATGACTGAATGTAGATGAAATAATTGCGAAGAGTTGGTCGTCTGCTAGTCTGTACGTCTGCTTGTCGGTAATGCTCTTTGGCTGCGATAACTGTTCGTACATAGAACGGTCCATTGTATTCGGTGATTGACGCGCCTCATCTACCCATGCATTGAACTTGGCCTGATCAACCACGTTCGTTTCGAACGTCATCTTAGCGTACCCTTCACCATTGATATTGGTCGTATAGCCCGTGTAGGTGCCGGCTTGCTTACCTTTTAAATTCAGCTGAGAGTGCATACCGTTCATGGCATATACCTGCGAACCAAGCGATGGTATCCAAAAAGCGCTCATTGGTGCGTTCGCCGTCATGGTGAATCGTACGGGACGCTCATTTGGAATGTAGGCTTGATTCAACGTTGCGACGTGGTGCTCGGGGTAAATAAACAGCCATTTCCAGCGTAATGCAACAACTTGTACTTCTACCGGCTTCCCGCCCTCAAGTTCTTTATAGGGGTCTAGACTATGGCTTGTCTGGTATGTAACTACAGCTAATACACCTATTATTAGAATAGGAATACCCCACCAAATAGCCTCGAGGAGGGTATTTCCAGACCAATCGGGTCGATACGCAGCCTTGGTATTACCTTCGCGAAAGGTAATTGATATATACGCGAGGAGCGCAAATACCGGCAATACAACGAGCGCGCTAAGACTAGCCGTAAAAATGAACAGGTTTCGCTGTGCTTCAGCGACCTCTCCGGTTGGCTGCAGCACAGGTATATGCTTGCCCTCCGTCAGATAGACGAACAATGCTATCAAGACTACCGAGACAACAATCGACCCGGAGATGTACACAACCCGCTTCATATGCCTCCATCATACCGCTTATGCATGGAGGCGGCAAGCGTGAACTAGAGACTTGCCTGAGTTTCGGCTTTCAGCGCATCGTTGTCTTCGAAGTTCAGTTCGTCTAAGGCTGCCTCGGCCGCCTCTAAGTCGGCTTTTGTCGTAATAACCTGAGCTGACTGCTCAAGTTGGGAGCTGGCAGTTTCGGGTGTTGCTTCAGAGTTTGAGAATGCCTTCCAGCCGACATATCCGACGCCTGCAAGCAGGAGCACAACGCCGAGAAGGACAACTCCTTCTACTATCGTGAATCCATAAGGGAGTTTTGCTTTCATTACTGCGTTACCTCCCCACTCTCTGTATCGGGTGTATCAGTCTGAGTGCTTGCAAACGCTGCTTTAACCGCCTTGATAAGCTCAACAACACTCGCGCGATATGCATTTAAAGCATCACGGTTTTCGGAATGAGTCAGACGAATTAAGTCAGACGGTTTTTCTCCATCGACTTTTGTACAATCAAATTTCTGAGTTGATGCGAATTCTACCGCGGACTTTGCGTTAACACCTTTTTCCTGCGCACCCTTCAGTGCTGCCGCATACGTTTGTTCGTCGAGCGCTTTCTTTTTGGCAAATGCCAACACTTTAGCTTCAACTCGCTGTATATTCTCATAATGACGCATACCCGTTTCAACGCTACGAGTCATTAAGGCGTTGATGTTTTCTTGACGATTCTGGCATTGAGCGAGGCGACGTCCCTCTAGACGAGAGGCACGCTGTGCAGCTCGTTGTTCAAACCTCTCTTGCCGTTCAGCTTTGAGCTGCTCTAGCCGCTTTTCACGCGACTCGAGACTATCGGTAACACGATTTTTTGAATCTTCGGTCGTCTGGATGACGACTTTATTCGTATCGTCAGTCCGAGATTCGACACGATCTCTTATTTGAGTGGACTCAGAAGACTTACGAGGCTCAGACTGCTCCGATGAATCATGGATGGCAAATACAGACGATGATGTCATGACTGCGATAGTCATAACGAGGGTTCCTGCTAACAAATGACGTTTCACGATTGTTTTCATCCTCCGATACTACTGATAGTTACCTATTATACCATTAGCTTAATACATGACAAAAAGACCACTACAATGGAGTGGTCTTTTTGCATTGGCCTATTGAAGACTATTTAGAAGCGCGCTTCTCAATAATCTCCTGGGCAACGTTTGGTGGTACTTCTTCGTACTGTGCGAGCTCCATGGTTGAAGCAGCGCGTCCTTGGCTCATAGAACGTATGTCGCCGGTGTAGCCGAACATGCTTGCCAGTGGTACATATGCCTTGATTAGCTTGGCACCGCCCATTAGATCTTCCATGGCGTCGATACGTCCACGACGAGAGTTGAGGTCGCCAATGATATCACCCATGAAGTCTTCTGGCGTAGTAACTTCGACTTTCATGACAGGCTCAAGGAGAATCGGCTTCGCCTGCTTAATACCTTCACGCGTTGCAAGACTACCAGCCAATTTGAAGGCGAGTTCGCTTGAGTCGACATCGTGGTACGAACCATCGTATAGGGTTGCTTTAACATCCACGACTGGGTAACCGGCAATTACTCCACCGTCGAGCGTTTCTTTAATACCTTGCTCAACAGGCTTACGGTATTCCTGCGGTACAACACCACCCTTAATTTCGTCAAAGAATTCGAAGCCCTTGCCTGGTTCGTTTGGAGCGAAGCGTACCCATACGTCACCGTATTGCCCGCGTCCACCGGACTGCTTGGCATGCTTACCTTGAACGGCACTTTCGCCCTTAATCGATTCACGGAACGCAACTTGTGGTTCACCGATATTAGCTTCAACATTAAACTCGCGCTTCATGCGGTCGATAAGAATGTCGAGGTGAAGCTCACCCATACCTGACATGATGGTCTGACCTGTTTCTTCGTCAGTGTGGACACGGAAGGTCGGGTCTTCTTCGGCTAGTCGGCCAAGAGCGACACCCATCTTTTCCTGGTCAGCCTTAGTTTTAGGCTCAACCGCAATTGAGACTGGAGGATCTGGGAAAGTAATTGATTCTAAGGCGATTGGATGAGCCGGTTCAGTCAGGGTGTGACCAGTAAATGTACCCTTCAGCCCAACTACGGCTGCGATGTCTCCCGCGCTAACTGAATCGATTTCTTCACGCTTGTCGGCGTGCATACGCACAATTCGTCCAACGCGCTCTTTTTCGCCAGTAGTTGTATTGAGGACATAACTACCAGCCGTGAGCTTACCAGAATAGACACGAACAAAAATGAGCTTACCAACAAATGGGTCAGTCGCTAGCTTGAAAGCCAAGGCTGCCATTGGTTCAGATTCATCTGGTTTTCGTGATACTTGGTCGCCGGTCTTTGGATTTACACCCCAAATTGCATCGATATCAAGTGGGCTAGGCAAATAGTCAGTCATGATGTCGAGAAGCTTCTCGACAATCACGCCTCGACCGTCTCCGCCAGAAACGAGGAAGAAGTCGCCGGCAAGCACTCGCTTACGAAGTCCACGCTTCAGCTCTTCAACGGTAATTGCCTCTACTCCGCCGTCAAAGAATTTATCCATAAGTTCATCTTCTGCTTCAACAGCTGCTTCAACCAACAACGCACGTGCGTTAGCGGCTTTTTCGAGCATATCGGCAGGAATCTCTCCTTCAATCAGCGCCTTGTCGGTGTAGTCGTTGTAGGTATATGCCTTCATCTCGACTAAATCAACGAGGCCGTTAATATCTTTTTCAAAACCTATAGGCAAATGAACTGGAAGTGCGTTCTTCGACAAGCGCGCATGTATGCTTTGGAGTGACTTGTAAAAGTCACCACCGGTCTGGTTAATCTTGTTAATGAAACAGATACGCGGTACACCGTACTTGTTAGCCTGACGCCATACGGTCTCTGACTGTGCTTCTACGCCCATTTTACCGTCAAAGATAGTGACAGCACCGTCGAGTACACGAAGTGATCGCTCAACTTCGGCGGTGAAGTCAATGTGCCCTGGCGTGTCAATAATATTAATTTTGTGACCCTTCCAAAAACAGGTTACAGCGGCAGAAGTAATGGTAATACCTCGCTCTTTTTCCTGAGCCATCCAGTCAGTGGTAGCACCGTCACCGTCACCGCGGACCTCACCAATTTTGTGGTTAATACCAGTTCGGTACAGAATTCCTTCTGTAGTTGTGGTCTTACCCGCATCAATGTGCGCGATAATACCTATATTGCGGTAGTCCTTCAACGGGACATTCGTAGGGTTTGCCATGGCGGTGGGGTTCTTCCTCTCGTTAATTAGAATTTTTTGCCATCAAAAATAGCGCTTCTCTGTTAATTATATCAGCAGGGTGATTTTTTTACTAGTCTCGAGCTATGTGTCATAGCCGATAAAGTAGTCATAACGAAAAGAGGACAGTTCTTCAATACCAGCAATATCGATAACAACCCATCTCTCGGGATCAGTAGGTGATTCCGTAAGCAGCTTGGCTACCACATGGGGGTACACGACTGCATCGTCCTCGCCGCTACGCGGCGTCCATATCATCCGATCGAGTTTAACCATAGACTTGCCTTTCACATAGGTGGGCTCATGGTCACCGCTTGCGTCTTGCTCCCAAGCGGCACCATCTACCTTCATGAGATACGGCACATCCTGATCGAAAGTCAGGTATGTATTTGTATATAGGTTAAGCGCCTGGGCCGACCGTTGCATCAGTTCAGGGTCGCGCCTGTGAACCGTGCCGATGTCAATCGAGTGGCCATTCAGTCGTTGCAGAATTTCGCACTCTTCTTTACTCGGAGCAAAGAGGTCAACGTCGATATCTTCAATGTCTTCTACGTGATAATACTCAAGCCATTTGCGCGCTCGTTCAGCCGACATCATTTGGGGAAATTCAATCGAGGCTAATTCCTCTACCGATGCACTGCCTGTCATGTATATAAGGTTTCCTTCGCCGTCGAGCGCTTCGCGAGTGACGAGCATGTGTAACTCGTAGGGATGCAGTTCGTCTTCTCCGATTGCCGTACCGATGGGAACATCAGTAGGCACCGGCATTGTGCCGCCGAACGTGACTGGTTCATCTTCGAAAAAATCGACGCTCAAGGTTGGCTCATGATGCTGCTCAACGCCCGAAAGAAATGCCATCGTTCCTGTCACTCTGGCTTCGCCCCCAATGACCGCCTGCCACCTATCGTCGAGCTCTTGTTTCATGTCGTACGCTTCGCGAATAGTAACTGGCTGCGAGCGAAGCAGACTATTGTATGTTCGCATATCTTCGATAACTCGCCCTAAATAGGGGTCAATGCTCACTGCTGAGTATTCGTGTATGACATCACCTGCTATAGCACTGAAGTTTTCCGACGACATAGTGGTTTTTACTATATGCCCAGTTACCGTGATCTTCAAGCGTATGCTGTATAATCACGGTACATGAAAAAATCTACCACTATGTATTGTTTTTCGCCGCCAGTCATGTTGGCGACGTTCTTAATTGAACTACTCTTTGCAGTCTACCTACTCTGGCGCTACCAGTTAACCGCCATAACCAGGCTCATCGTTGCCATTCTCTTCTTCCTCGCGTTGTTTCAAGGAACAGAGTTTCTTCTCTGCGGAGGACTAGCGCTAGAATCTGGCATGTGGTCACGTATTGGCTACGCTTCGATCACCATGCTTCCTCCTCTGGGCATACATTTAGCCTACCTGTTAGCAAATAAGCGTCCTGGGCTAATTGTAGGTGCTTCGTATGTGACCGCTGCGGCGTTTATTGGCTACTTCGGATTCGTAAGCTATGCCATTTCGGGTGCAACCTGCTATAGCAACTACGTCACGTTCGATACTGCAAATGCATCTACTATTCCTTACACGTTGTACTACTATGGCTGGCTATTCATAGGTACCTTTCTTGCCTTCAAGTGGGCCGGTGAACTAGACAAACATCGGCGGAGCGCACTCTATGCTCTGATGGCAGGCTATCTTGCACTCCTTATTCCCACTACAACAGTGACGATGATGTGGAATGAGACAATGGCGGCCATTCCGAGCATCATGTGCGGGTTTGCTGTTATTTTAGCTGGAATTCTGACACTAAAAGTAGCCCCTGAAAGTATTAAACTACGATCACGTTCTCGGTCCCGCTTCAGGCTACCGCTGTAATCGAGCGAGATGTACCATTTTTCCGTATAGCCGGATGAATAACATGACGACGCGAAAATCGACGAACGCGCAAAATCGCCCCCACTGATAGCCTTACGTCATCTATGGGCTGTGCAGCGAGCGTCTCAAGTGAAGGCATCATACCCACCTCTGGCTCATTCATTTTTTCGAGGGCTGCCATGATAGCCGATGCACAGAACCGTTGCATCTGCTCGGTTTGATCATGCGGGTGCATAGGGAGGTGCTAATTAACTATTGAGAGTAACTGCCTTGCCTGACCTACCTCAAGGACAGCTTGGCGCATGATTTCCAGGGATGGCCTTCCTGGCAGTTCAAATACGGCATGTGAAAAATTATGCATTTGGCGAGGCAGTTCAATTTTTAAGCAAGCCAGGCCTCGGAACGCACTTCCAATATTCCCCTCCTCTGCAGTTCTGACAACTGAAAAGTCGGCTTTAGGCGTCGCCAAATGATGCTCGTCAAATTGGCCCGGCCAAACATAATTTTCGGTCTTCATCAGATCCATCAAACGCTCTACCATAATTTCTGGGCGAGGTATGCCATACTCATCGACTGGGGCATCAAGCCTCGTACGCACTTCTATCCTTCCCTCATCCACAAGACTGATTGCCTCAGTATGCTCGTGCAATGGAACAAGACTCTGCAGGCCGCGAATATAGCGCAGCCTCTCTTCGCCCACTAGGCAGTCGCCGTCTGCATTAGAGATAGGTAGCAACTCATTGCTCTTGTTATAGCACGAGCATTTTTTAACTGTCAACGACTGAAGGATAATCAATCAGTACAAAAAAAGAAACGCTCAGGTATTTGAGCGTTTCTTTGTTCAACTAACTCTCGATTAGCTGCGGGCGAAGTGAGCGAATGCTCGGTTAGCTTCTGCCATTTTGTGGGTGTCTTCTTTCTTCTTGAAAGCGGCACCAGCTTCGTTGTAGGCATCAACAATTTCAAGCGCTAGTCGTTTTTCATACGGCATACCACTGCGGGCTCGAGCCGACTGAACCAGCCAGCTGAAGGCATAGTGCAGTTGACGGTGTCCTTGAATTGGGAACGGAATTTGGTAGTTTGCACCACCAACCCGACGACTTTTAACTTCAAAGCTCGGACTGACGTTCTTGAGTGCTTTTTCAAACACTTCTAGAGGATCTTCAGATTCTACTTTTTTTGCTGCCTGCTGAAGTGCGGAGTATACAGCACGTTCAGCAATAAGCTTCTTTCCATCGAGCATGCTCTTATTGATAAGCCGCTGTACCATAACGCTCTGGTATTTGCGATCTGGCTTAAGCTCTCGTTGTAGTTTCTTCGTTACTTTCCGTGGCATTACTTTTGCTCCTTCTTCGCGCCATACTTCGAACGGCCTTGCTGGCGTTTTTGTACGCCTTGGAGGTCGAGAGCTCCACGCACAATGTGGTAGCGCACACCTGGAAGGTCAGGTACTCGTCCGCCACGAACTAGTACGACCGCGTGTTCCTGGAGGTTGTGTCCTTCACCACCAATATAAGCCCATACTTCTTGCTTATTTGTTAAACGAACACGAGCCACCTTACGGAGTGCCGAGTTCGGCTTCTTTGGTGTTTTAGTAGTTACCTTTATACAGACACCACGCATAAGCGGCGCGTTCTGCTGGTAGTAACGCGTTTTTAGAGCATTGTGAATGGTTCCAAGTGCCGGTGACTTTGACTTCTTAATAGCAGTCTTGCGCGGCTTGCGGACCAATTGATTAATTGTTGGCATGCTAAATGCAAACTCCCATTTATACTAATGATTTGTTACGGATAACACGTTCAGCGTTGTGTCGGGCCGTCTTTGTCTCTCTTGCTAAGGGAGAGATGAAACTCTTAGAACAATAGTACCAGATTCAAGCAGACATGTCCAGATTGCCAGAAGGGTGAATTACCTGGGCTGCACGAATTGCTTCTTCGAGCGACTGGCGAGCAAACCTGGCGGTCGTCCGCGGGGTACCACTAAGTATAAGGTCACCGTTACGAACATCATACTCAGCCTGCACGTCAGTAACGATTGCGTCATTACGTCGATAGTGACTCATAATCAAATCAATCTGAGCCGGAGTAGCTCGTGATCCGTATGCTTCAACAGATTCACCACCGTCGTCATAATGATATTCCATAATACTATTATATCATTATATGATATATAAGTAAATAGCCTCGCGATGCGAGGCTATTTACACAGGCTAGCTACTTACGCAGCTAGATCTGCATCCTCTGACACTTCATCGGCGATTTCATCAATCGGCGAGGTGAAAGGATTGGCATCAACGGCACCGGTTCCAACAGGAATCTTGCGTCCGATGATAACGTTCTCTTTCAGTCCGTTCAGACGGTCAGCGCGACCACTAGTAGCTGCGCTAATTAGTACACGTGTAGTGTCCTGGAATGAGGCGGCACTCAGCCAGCTATCACTCCAGATACTCACCTTTGTAATACCAAGGAGCAGTTGAGTGTATCCAACAAGATTCTTGCCTTCTCGTGCGAGCTCATCGTTGGCTTCGACGACAGCAGCTTTCGAAACGATATCACCCGTTACGAAGCTTGAGTCTCCTGGGTTTTCAACCTGTACACGGCTAAACATCTGACGAACGATGATCTCGAGGTGCTTGTCGGCAACATCTTGACCCTGTGCGGCGTAAATTCGCAACACTTCGTTGATGATGTAACGCTGTGTAGCCTCTGTACCCTTTAGGCGCATTAAATCGTGCAGATTAAGCGAACCGATTGTCAGGCGATCACCCGCCTCGACGTTGTCGCCGGCCCGAACAACTAGCTGAGTCGTTCCTGGGATTTCGTAGCGAGCAGGAGCGCTTGCGTTCGCCGCCAGTACGAGCGTGTCTTCAGCGATCTCTACTACGCCATCAAACGGCGCTACAAGTGGCTTGGCTTCACCTTCGGCAGAAGCAAGAACGTCACCAACCTTTACGTTACTTCCAGCTTTGACGCTAATTGTACGGCCTTCTAGTGCTATCCGTTCAACATGTCCGGCTTCCGGAGTCACTTGAACAACGTAGTGCGAGCCATCTTCCCAGACATCTACTAGACCCGTGACTTCAGTTACGTAAGCCTGCCCCTTTGGTTGTCGAGCTTCAAATAGCTCTTCAACACGAGGGAGACCCTGAGTAATGTCTCCACCAGCCACACCGGATGCGTGAAAAGTACGAAGCGTTAGCTGAGTTCCAGGTTCACCGACAGACTGTGCGGCAATAACACCAACCGGCTGGCTTTTGGCGACGAGGCTACCTGTAGCCATGTCAATTCCGTAACTTTTCTGAGGGATTCCTCGAAGGTTCTTGGTTGATAGTACACTTTGAATCTTAACCGATTCGATTGACTTGTCGTTGTCGATAGCGTTGGCCATAGCCCGAGTAATGAGCTCGTCTTTTTTAACATGGCCAGCAATGTCTTCCGCAGCAAATCGACCGTAAAGTCGGTTTGAAAAGTCAATCATTGTCTGTTCGGTCTCACTCCGGTGGATAGCGAACCCATCGTCATCGCCTGCTTCATCTTCAACGGTAAACACATCTTGTGAAACATCAACCAGACGTCGAGTCAGGTAACCAGAGTCAGCCGTTTTAAGAGCGGTGTCAATCAGACCTTTACGAGCACCTCGAGTAGCGATAAAGGCTTCAAGGCTCGAAAGACCTTGGCGGAATGAGCTACGAATAGGCAGCTCAATTTCACGGTTTGTCGCATCGACCTGAATACCGATCATAGCCGAAGCAAGCTTCACGTTCGAGATGTCTCCACGAGCACCAGAGTTAACCATGACAGAAATACTAGTGTCCATGCCAGCTAGCTTGCCTTTTAGGAAGTCGGTTACTTGGTTGTCAACACTTCGCCATGCGGCGACCGTCAAGTTGTAGCGTTCTTCATCAGTAATCAACCCTTGGTCGTATTGATCAGAGATTAACGCGGCCTTTGCATCACCTTCAGCAACGAATTCTGAGATTTCTTCGAAGTGGATGTAGTCATCTTTACCAGTCGATACAGCAGCCACAGTGGCAAAGCGGAATGCCAAGCCCTTCATGCGGTCAGCCGTTTTGGCTGTTTCTTCTGCGCCATACGTTTCAAAGATTTGCGCCAAAACTTTCTTTAGCTGCTTCTTACTTTGAATGTTGTTGTCGTATGCAAATTCTTTTGGCAAGATTTCGTTAAAGAATACACGACCGAGCGTAGTCTCTCGGAGTTCTCCCTTTGCAAAAATACGAATTGGGCTCTGAAGCTGTAGCTTCTTGTCATCGTACGCCATTTCCGCTTCGTAGACTGAGCTATACGACTTCACTTCTGTTGTCTGAGCGCTTGGTTTCTCGTAGGTTAGGTAATAGTTACCCAAAACAACGTCCTGTCCAATGTTCAAGACTGGAGCTCCATCGGCTGGCTTTAGAAGGTTGCTTGTGGCGCTCATGAGCTCGCGAGCTTCGCGCTGTGCTTCGTCACTCAGCGGAAGGTGAACTGCCATCTGGTCGCCGTCATAGTCGGCATTGAATCCGTTCGCAACCAGTGGATGCAGCTGGATTGCCTTACCTTCAACAAGCTTCGGCATAAATGCCTGAATTGAGAGTCGGTGCAAAGATGGTGCACGGTTTAGAAGAACGTATTTGCCTTCGATAACCGCGTCAAGCGCGTCCCATACCAGTGCATCTCCTGCTTCGATTAAACGAGTGGCAGAACGAATATTATGCGCGTGTTCACCACGAATCAACCAGCTAATAACAAATGGTTTGAATAATTCGAGAGCCATTTGTTT
>JAUPVA010000006.1 GCA_030917245.1 Patescibacteria group bacterium | reverse complement strand
TGCCCGATCGTGATTGAGAACGACGCCAACTTGGCCGGACTTGCCGAAGCCCGGGCGTTGCCCGATATCCCACCGGTGTGTCTCTATGTCACCGTGAGCACGGGCATAGGAACAGGGGTTATCCGAGATGGAAAAATCGACCCTTCTTTTGCTCAAAGTGAAGGTGGATGGATGATTCTTGAACACGACGGAGCGCTGCGCGGCTGGGAAACCTTTGCCTCTGGCAAAGCAATTCAACGCACCTACGGCAAGATTGCTGCCGACATTAGTAGCAAGCGAGTGTGGCACGTTATTACCCGCAATATCGCCGTCGGACTACTGGCACTCTGCCCGGTTATCCGCCCGAACGTCATTGTTATTGGCGGCGGCGTTGGAACGCATTTCGATAAGTTTGGCGATGAGCTGCGCGGTCTCTTGAAAGAACAGCTGCACCCAACCTACGTCCCGCAGCTCATTAAACAGGCGGACCACCCTGAAGAAGCCGTGATTTATGGATGTTACTACAATGCCCTCGACCAACTCGCTGCTTGAGCAAGTCCAACAGGCCTTCGAGCACCTACAGTTTAAGGTCGGCGATCAATTCGAATGGCATCCGAAAGACGCGACTATTCTGTACGACCCCGATGATCCCGACTTCGACGCACACCTGCTGCATGAACTCGGTCATGCAGTCCTACGGCACGACACCTACGAACGCGATGTAGATCTCATTGCCATGGAACGAGACGCGTGGCAAACCGCCCGCATGGATCTCGGCCCAAGATTCAACGTAAGCGTTGAAGGAGACTTAATCCATCACGATATGGACACGTATCGCGATTGGCTTCACGCCAGAAGCACTTGCCCTCATTGTGGCTCGAATGGTCTTCAAATTAAAAAAGCCGAATACAAATGCGTGACATGCCGTAAGTCTTGGCGCGTTAATCAGGCAAAACATTGCCAACTGCGACGCTATAGACTTACCTGAGATACGTTAAAAAAACACCCCTTTACATAAGGGGTGTTTTTTCGTGTCGAGTTACCTAGTACTAGGCAACAACTTCAGTCTTGCGACGACGTGAAATACGTCCACCCTTAGCGCCAGCAATGCGAGCAAGCTCAGGGTTAGCGGCAAAACCACCAGTACGGCCATTTTTACCACCTTTTGCACCAATCTTCGCGTAGAAGTTTGGGTCTTTTGCAAGGTTCTTTGCGGCAGCTTTCTTACCACCAGTAACTGTTCCAGCCATGTTATGGCTCCCTTCTGTATTAAAAAAGAGCCACCCAACTGTAATAATTAACAGTGGTCGGCCCTCCATTTACCTCACATGTGACATGTGTATGAATTTATATTAGCATAGCTTATGCTTTTTGTCAATATTTACCATATACATTTTTATGTTTTAAAAGGTATTGCAGTTATGCTTCGTGTGCTATATATTGGAATTAGCTCTCGTGATTACTGCGAATTGTCAGGAGTAAGCTATAGGCACCTGTTTGAATCCAAGCAATTGATTCAAACAAATACGACCCGATCTGCGAGACGGGTCGTTTTCTATTTATTCGTAACTTCTAAGTAGCGCTTCATCATAGCTTTGCAGCGGCGTTTGTGACTGCCTGTACCTGTTTTTGCAGAATCTCATCTGAGGCATCTGCCAGTGCCGAAAAATCAGCATAGGACTTCACCACTTGGTCTGAGGCCGCCAAATAAGCGTTTTTATCTTTTGCGTCATTCGCAGTTATCAACGCCTGCCATGCTTTCTCGGTTGTCGCAATGAGACTCAGCGCTTTACGCTTTAGCTCCCCGGACTGCTCATTCGTCCGGAGCTCATCCAATGCTCTTTTTGCCTGCTCAATCCGGGCAAGGCCTTTTTCCTTCCAATTCTTCTCTGTAAATGCCTCGTTTGGAGCGAGGGTTGTCATAATACTTCGAATCTTCGCTTCGGTATCTAGATAGCTCCTCAAAATACCAAGAGGCTTTGCAATAGCATCGAGTTGCCTCACTTTGTCTTTGCATCTCTGTACGCCATCTCTAATGGCGGGGACGACAACCGCCTGCCATCCATACAGCGGATGTAAAGAGCATAACTCATTACGACGCATCAATTTGTCATCTAGTTTTTGGACCGCCTGTAAACGAGAAGCCGGTGTTTCACCCTTTAATGCCTGATCTTTTAGCGACGCATACGTTTTCTGCTCTGTGAGTAGTCGGGATTCGTAGTTACGCCACACGGTAATGCTCGACCAAGTATATAGCCCACCAGCTAGTATGAGCCCAAGGCTAACCAGACCGACAATGAGATGTTTTCGTGTTATTCGTTTTCGCTTCATCGTTAAATTCCTAACTGAGGTGAATACAGTTCGCTCGGCAGTGGCCATGGATTAAACGAGCACCCCTGGAGATCAATTGATTGCTGTTGCATGACGGCGGCTGGCTGCCCCGCCCCGCCGCATGAACTATGGCCATGTCCAAGCCAATGTCCTGTCTCGTGATTGACGACCATATGCCGGTAATCACGCAGGCTTCCGCCGGCATTGTTCCAACTCGGCGTTGCTCCCATCCAGCGGTCTTGATTAATCAGGACATATCGCCCGCTTCGGCAGCTATACTCTGCTCCGCAGCCTGGTACCGCTCCGACTTCATTCGCCGAGGCAAGCACGAGACTGAATTGGCCTCCACTCGCCACCTCGACAAATCGAACATTCATACGCGCCCAGCCTCGGGCGTCGTTTAAGGTTTGATTGGAGAGCAACTTAAACTCCGACAAGCTGGCACTCACCGCACCTCGAGTCGAGACATCATACGTAACGGTGAGCGTACTTGTGGCGCGCCGAGCATTGGTCGCAGCCTGTGAAGCGGCTGCTGCTGCCGCTGCTTCGGCCGCCAACTGCTGCTTTAGCCATTCCGGTTGCTCGATGGTTGGACGCGTCACTTCTACTAGCGAGGAGCGTAGCTCAGAAAAGCCGCTCACATCGACAGGAGAGGACGTTTGAGACATAGGTGCGGATGCCAAGACTGCCACTCCCGTAGCCGCATATCCCACCGAACAGACTAAGCACATATCTCTAGTATACCGCTATTCCAGCATTGCCCAGAGTGCTTTTGTATGGCCGGCGCTATATACCGAGGTGTAGCTACTTAATTCGACAACGATAGAAGGGACTCCGGCGTTTCGGTAACTCCAATCTTCAAAGGCGCCAGAAATATTGTAATCGAAGTTTGCATTGCCAAGATTTGTACCATCTCGATACCCAACCAAGGTGGCATATTTGGCTGCGTAGCCTGCCGAATACCCACCTGGATCGCCGATAGCGAGGCTGCCTACCGCATGGAATGATAAAAGCAATCGTGGTCGGTAGGATGTCAGCAGTTTTGCAAGCGCAGCCGCTTCTGGCTCAGACAATGGCGATTCGCCGCCACCGTCCGGGTGATTCCCGTCAGTGTCTTTAATTGATTTGACCCAGTTATCGGTCGGGAAATTTCGATTCAGGTTCACTCCCCTTGCATTGGCTCGAGTGCCCGCTGCCAATCCGTCGGGATTTATTGCAGGTATGACGACAACTCTTTTACCGGCATATTGCGAGGGGTGCGCCTCGAGTTCGGCGAACCAGGCCCGCATTAGTGTCGTTGAGCTCGGTTCGTTGCCGTGAATACCCCCCGTAAACATCGTGACAGGTCCGCTTGTTCCAAATACGTACGCAGTAAGCGGTCGTCCTCTGACTGAGCTTCCATAGGTTGTCACTTGGTGACAAGTGGTACGGCTGGTCATACCCCAGGCGCGTGCTGACGCTAGGTCATGTTCGCTTGGAATCCCTTGCTTCACTGTTATGGAAAATTCCTGACACAGCGGTAGCCCTTGCAGCCGAACAACTAGTTGCGTATCTGATTGGCGCTGAATAACCGCTTGGCCACCGGTAAACGACACAAACGAAGCGACATCTTTTGTCTTGCTGAGCGGCTGGTCGAATGTCAGAACAGCGGACGCCGATTGCGCCACTCCGCTTGAACCAATTGATACCGACGCTACCTTAGGACCACCTGATGTCATGAACTTCAGTCTGTAGGACTCAACCAACGTACTTCCGTCAGTCGCTTCTAGCTGAGAAAACGCTAGCTCATACGTTTTTTCTCTAGGCAGCTCTTCCTTAAGCTGCAAACTAAGGCTTGAACCGGCAATTCGCTGCTCGACAGCAACCGTCTTGCCCTCTAGTCGAAGTTCCACCGCCGCTCGGGCAATCGGCTTATCTGCCGTAAACTCCAGTACGGTTGGGCGAGCATACACCGTTTGGCCTGCCGATACCGAGCCTTTTATGAGGCTAATTGCTCTTAAGGTCGTAAAACCACCTTCTCCAACAGTAGCCGTGGCCTTCCCTTTGTATGCCCGCTCTACTTTATAGGTATACGCTACCCCCTGCGCTAGCTTTAGCGACGGCAGATCACAAGCAATGCCTTCCCGTGACGGCTTACATTGAGCCTGCTTTTCGCCCACATGAAGCCGATAATCGTGAACGGAGTCTGGGGCACTGAGCGGCATGAGTAAGTCTTTGCTCACTGGCACCTCAGTCTTTAGGGCAGATGCGAGCAGCTTTGGTGCTGCAGGAACCTTCATGCGGTAGTGAGTCCGGGCAAGCGGGCCATTAAACGGCGCAGTCGATACAGTACTCTCGCCCTGCTTGGGTGCCTGCTTACTTACAAAACAGGTTGTTCTCGCTGCCACTGGTATACTACCAACACGCCAGACGTCGCGAAACAATACTTCGTAGCGACTATCGTTCGGCCGCTGCAGGTCGGGCAGAAGTGTCACTCGTTTTCGGCAGGTATCGCCCGCGAAGTTATAGGCGACTGATTTAGGAATAATAAACTGATACGCGTAAAAGAATCCGAACATCACGACACCCGCGGCAATGTAGTAGCGAAGCGGCACGCTGCGCAGTGCAGAAACCCAGCGCCGTAGTCGTTGAGGCAAAACCATTGTACCTATTTTACCATGAGCACTTTTGACTCTAAATTATACTAAAAAAGACCACCCTTATTGGATGGTTCTTCTTTAGTAGTGCGGTATTAGCTCATTACATCTGTCGAAAAGTTGTCTTGGATAATTTGCAATGCCGTCATTGCAATCTTCTGACGTTTAGCACCAATACCTTGTGGAAATACTGCTTCACCCGATTCAGGATCAAACGTAATTAATTCAGTCGAGTAATCACCCATTTCACGTGTCAACGATTGACCGGGCTTAAATGTAAAGCTGTCTATCGCTTTACGGCCACGCTGTGTAGGAGCGCCTCGATCGAACGCGACGGTAACTTCTTGAACGTCAGTAGGATCAGCTCCAATCTTAATTTCCGTAAACTTACCTTCTTCAAAGTGCGATAGTACTCCGTCCATTACACTCCCGTTGTCGGGTGCACCAAAAAGACTTTCATGCACTTGTGCGTAATAACTAAGTGATCGTTCGGTATCTTGTACTGCATGCTGTAGCTCGTGCTTGGTGATAGTAGATTCTTTGTGTGACATAATTTGCATTATACTACTTTTGCTTTAATTTGTCAATAGCATTCATACGTTGCGACCATAAGCTATACGAAACGATCTGTAGTATGTCGCAAAAGAGAAAAAGACCACCCTATTCGGATGGTCTTTAGATAATTCGGCACCGTGCTAGCTTCCCACTATCTACGCTAAGAATAATTGCTTATATTAAGCTAAGTTGTTACTCTCCTAAAGGAAGACACTGGCTTATTCTGAGCCTTTCACTTTGGCCTCATTAGACATCTGATGAACCATATCCATAATTATTGCTCGATCCTCGTGACCAAGCTGAGAAAAAACTGTCGTAAGCTTATCGACAGCCTCTCTCCGCTCAGGTAGCTCTTGCGCCATCTCTAAAACTGATTTGATTTGCTCGACAGATAGCTCGTTTGAGGCATCTCGAATATCTCCCTCGGTCCACACTTCTAATTCTAATCCACCCCTATTATCCTGATCGCTTGCCGTTGTATTATCAGTCTGTGCTTCCGCTTGATTCGATCCGTCACCAACCATATCCCATACAGGTTGAGGCTCCTGAAAGCCACCGTACTCTTGATTCGACTCGCTCATTATTGTGGTTTCCTTTTTTTATAGAGTATATGGGTTAATAATAGCATAAGTACTTCTATTCGTTAAAAGTTACTGCCCCTTGTCGCAACCATTTGAGTAAGCTCAAATGGCAAACTGCCTCATTCAGTAAAAGATAAGCCGAGCTGAACTTTTACGCTCATTTCGTTAGTGCTTAATCGCCCGGGATTACACTGCTGCAGGTGAGAAATAACAGAGTCTCGAATTAGAAAAAAGCCACCCTGTTCGGATGGCTTTTTTATAATTCGGCGCCGTGCTAGTTTCCCACTTGTGGCAGTATAATCGCCGCTGAAGAGCTTGACTTCTGTGTTCGGAATGAGAACAGGTATTTCCTCTTCGCCATGGGCACCGAAGTGAGGATTCAGAGTGCTCTTTTCGGCTACCATATTGTCGGTAGTGGGCCTCTTAAAACCTCGCTTCGGTGTCAATGACACTTATGCACGGGTAGTGATGTGTAAATCTTCATTTCTGAGATTGACGTCTTTGGTGTTGTTAAACACCAATTACTAGTTGAGTCTGTCGCCCGACTTTTTTAAGAGCCGGAAACCCAGATTGCGCACACCGAAATGTGACAATCTAGATTCATAAAAAGGTAATGGGACTATTAGTATGCTTCAGCTAAATACGTTACCGCACTTACACCTTGCACCTATCAAACTGATATTCTTTCAGTGTCCTCATAAAGAAATCTAATCTTGGAGTTAGTTTCGCGCTTAATATGCTTTCAGCGCTTATCTATTCCGAACTTAGCTACTCGACAATGCAGCAGGTGGCCACAATCGATACACCAGAGGTTCGTCCACCCCGGTCCTCTCGTACTAGGGGCAGATCTCCTCAAATTTCCACGTCCGTACCGGATATAAACCGAACTGTCTCACGAGGTTCTGAACGCAGCTCGAGTACCAATTTAATCGGCGAACAGCAGAAACCTTGGAAGGTGCT
>JAUPVA010000067.1 GCA_030917245.1 Patescibacteria group bacterium | reverse complement strand
GGCTGCCCCGCTACTAGCATGACACCCCCAGGAAGAATACCACCTCCGAGCACTGCGTTTAATTCATTAAAACCCGTGTCAAGCCGCTCATTAAGTTCATGGGTCTCTATTGCGCCAATAGATTGTGTCTTTAGTAGCTTTCCGCCGACCGAGCTTTTTGCTACGACTGACGCCCCGCTTTCAACTGCTTGCTCTGCCAGCGTGTTCCATTCCCCACAATTGTCACATCTCCCCGTCCACTTAGGATTCGTCGCCCCGCAATTACCACATACAAATTTTGTTTTCGTCTTAGCCACGGAATCTCCTCATTATATTGTCGGTACGTCGGACAGTGTACTGTCGAGACTCTTGTATAAACCAGCGGTCTCATTGCTGATAGACTCGTGCTTACTACGAAGAACATTGTAATTAGCAATATCGCTTAAAATGCTTTGCCGGGATGAAGCCAGCTGATTACTCCTCGCGATTAACTGTCGTCTGGCAGAGTCAAATTCTGCTTGACTAGCAAATTCTCCACTCTCTGCGCGATTATTAAAGTTTTGTATGACTGAATTGAGTGACTCTACTCCTGCCTTGTATTGCGCACTATCGTTTTCAATTTTTTGTGCGAGTGACGTCAGCTCAGCCTCGAGAGTTTCTCGCTCGACTTTTAAGGAATTGAATGTGTCTTGGACCCGCTGATGTAATCCCACTAATTTTTTTCGATCTTTGAAATATCGAGCGTAGTATTTCTCAAGTTCAGGCACAAGTGTGGGAAACTCGGTGCCTACGATTGAATGTAGTTCGTTGATTGTTTCGCCTGGTTCAGTCTTTTCGTAGTATCGCATACGCTCGGCCAGCTCATCGGTCACGCCTGCTTGAAATGCTTTTTCAAGTAAAGGCTGCAAGCGTCTTTGCTCCGACTCCGGAAGTCGGTCATACTCGGCGTGCAGTAATTCATGAGCGGCCGTTACTTCCTTTATTCCTTTAAGTCGCTGATCAGTTATATCAAATATGTAAATTCGGTTAGAAGCATAACATCCTAAAATGGGACTGTCTGCCTCCTGGCGAACACAATATTGGTTAAACTGATTACCTGACTGTACCGCTGGGTGGGTCGCATAAAATGTGAAGAGTGCATCGTTGGTAAATCCGGCGGTCTGCGATACTGATGCAATTGCAGGGGTGGGCGTATAGCTCTGATATTGCAATGCATCAACAACAAATTGACGCTCGGTCCACAGTAAAATTGAACCGAAGATTAAGAAGGCCGATATTAGCCAACCTACCCATGCCGCCCCTCTAGTTTTCGTTCGTGACATCTAGCACTATTCTACCCGCACGTACACTTGCCGTCAAAACAGTACCTTTGTCGTACTCTCCAGACAGTATCCCGTCTGCAATTGAGTGCTCTAGTTCATCTTGCAACGCTCGCCTGAGTGGCCGAGCTCCATATTTCTCATCATGGCCTTTATTGACGATAAACCGTTTGGCCGCTGGGCTAACGGTTATACGTACTCCCTTTGACGCGAGGCGTTCGTTGAGTTCTTGAAGCAGATTGGCAAATATCTGTCCCACCTCGCGTTTTGTGAGGGCACGGAAGGTTACAATCGCATCAAAACGGTTTATAAGTTCAGGCCGCATAAGCTTTTTGAGTTCCGAAGTCGCGTATTCGGAATTTGCGGCATGTTCTCGCTCTAGTTCGTCATTGCCATTTCGTGAAGTCGCACTAAATCCCAGAGAAGCTTCGCGCTGCATCGCATCGGCACCGACATTACTCGTCAGAATCACTATTGTATTTGTAAAATCGACTTTACGACCTTTCGCATCAGTCAGTGTCCCATCTTCTAATAACTGCAGCAGGAGCTGGAAGACTTGCGGATGAGCCTTTTCAATCTCATCAAATAGCACCACACTATACGGCTGTCTTCGAATTTTATCGGTCAGTTGACCTCCGTCGTCATACCCAACATAACCCGCTGGAGCACCGAGCAATCTCGAGGTATTGTGACGCTCCGAAAACTCACTCATATCAATTTTAATAAGAGCTTCATCATTTCCAAAGACTTCACGAGCAAGTACTCTGGCGAGTTCCGTTTTTCCGACACCGGTTGGTCCCATGAATATGAATGAGCCGATAGGTCGTTTCGAACTAGCCACCCCGCTTCTTGCTCGGCGGACCGCACGCGATACTTGTTCAATCGCCTCTTGTTGACCTATAACAAATTTTGCAAGATGTTTTTCTAACGAACGTAGGAGTTTTGCTTCTGACTTCTGAACGCGCTTCACGGGAACTCCGGTGATTACCGAGATCGCATGAGCAACATGGTCTTCGGTGAGCGTTATGGGAGATTTTGTCTCAATTTGCTCTTTCAACTCTTCGAGCTTCTCGTTAATCTGCACCGAACGTGTCTTATATAGTGCAGCTCGCTCATAATCCTCGGCCGCTACGGCCTCGTCCATTTTCTCATTAAGATTCTTTAGTTGGCGAAGATAGTCGCGTAGTTTACTTGGCTTACCTGTCTTCAATCTTGTGAGAGCAGCGGCTTCGTCTATCACGTCGATTGCTTTATCGGGCATTTGGCGTTCAGAAATATAGCGATCTGCAAGTTGTACTGTCGTTTCAATCACGCTATCTTCGATCGTTACCCCATGGTGGCTTTCGTAATAAGATTTTAGCTCTTTTACAATTGCTATCGTATCTTTTAGGGAAGGCTCCGGAACAACGATAGTCTGAAAGCGGCGCTCTAATGCGCTATCTTTTTCGATGTGTTTGCGGTATTCATCCAATGTTGTTGCGCCTATTAAATGCAGCTCGCCCCTTGCAAGCGCCGGTTTCAGCATATTGGCTGCATCTAAAGCGCCTTCGGCCGCTCCGGCTCCAACAAGTAGATGAAGCTCGTCAATGAACAAAATAACATTGGACGATTGTTTTAACTCTGAAATAACTTTCTTCAGGCGTTCTTCAAATTCACCTCGATACTTCGTACCCGCTATCATCGCTGCTAGATCGAGCTGAATCACACGTTGATCAAGTAGATGATCAGGGACATCTTCGCGTACAATCCTTTGTGCTAATCCTTCAACAATTGCCGTCTTTCCTACGCCAGGCTCTCCTATAAGTACGGGGTTATTCTTGGTTCGACGTGTCAAAATAGTGACGAGCCTCTCTTGTTCTCTGTCCCTTCCAATAACTGGGTCGAGTTTGCCTTCACGTGCACGAGCAGTTAAGTCAGTACCAAATGTTTCTAAAACGCCTCCGCGCCGCGTCTTCTTTGGGGCATCGGTAACAGTAGCGTCGCCGTCATGGTATTCGTTATGCTGACGATCAAAATAACTTTCCAGTTCAGCTCGGAGATCCGCGAGATCAACGTTCATATCACGCAGTAGCGTAGTAGCTCGTGCGCTTTTTTGACTAAGTATGCTGTAAAGGATATGCTCGGTTCCTAAATGATCCTGATGAAACTCTTGGGCAATTTCCCAGCCCATCTTCAGCGTCAATTTCGCCGTCTCACTTAGCGCTAGCGCCCCTGTACTAATAATGATATTGCGCGGGCTTAGGTTGAGGGCTAACTCGGCACGCTCAAGCGTTACATTTGCATCGGCAAGCAACTTCGCTCCAACACTTGATCCTTGAGCAAGTACACCAAGCAAAAGATGCTCGGTGCCTATGTAGGCGCTCCCATACCCGCGCGCTATTGCGTTCGCATGTTGAAGACTCGTCTTGGCGTTATCCGTCAGACGAGAAACAAATTCAGCGAAATCATCTGCCATAGTTTTATTATTCACCTCCAATTAGTTAAGCGCAAGCACGGCCAACAAATTATGCTCAAGATACTTCATTTAATTATACATAAAAATTAGCACTCTATCAATAAGAGTGCTAATTTTTCTTAAGTAACTGTTTTGTTTTCTATTCAGCCGTTTCGTTCAGTGCATCAAGTAAGCTGTCTTCGATGTTGCGCTTGGCGGCACGAGGCTCAGGTTTATTTGTTGCTGTCTCGATATCCAGCTCGTAACCTGTCAGCTTGCTTGCTAATCGAACATTCTGTCCGGCACGTCCAATAGCAATCGATTGTTGGTCTTCATTGACGAATACCTTGGCTCGCTTCGCATCTTCATCAATCTCAACTCGAACGACTTCAGCTGGGCCAAGCGCGCTTCGAATGAACTCTTCTGAGTTGTCGCTGAATGGTATGATGTCAATTTTTTCTTGGTCTCCTACTTCATTCATGACCGCCTGAACACGGGTTCCGTGTCCACCGACGAATGTTCCTACCGGATCAACTCCAGGTACACTTGAAAAGACAGCGAGCTTCGTCCGACGACCTGCTTCACGAGCAATCGCTTTAATTTCAACAGCTCCACTCTCCATTTCTGGTACTTCTTGACGGAACAAAAACTGCACGAACGCTTCGTTCGCTCGCGATAAAATGAGTTGAGGACCACGGTTGTCGCGTTCAATGTCCTTAATAAAGACTTTCACACGAGAACCAATGCTATAAAATTCACCTTGAATTTGCTCACTTTGAGGAATAATACCTACAGCTTTACCAAGCTCCACGCGAACAACTCGAGGCTCAACTCGTTGAACCACACCTGTTACGATAGTTCCAATTTTGTCTTCATACTCTTCAAGAACTACCTCGCGTTCAGCTTCACGAAGCCGCTGAAGAACAACCTGCTTCGCGGTTTGAGCAGCGACTCGACCAAACGATACAACTTCGTATGACTCTTCGATGACATCATCAAGTTTAGCGCCACTTTTTTTCTCTTGCGCTTCTTCAACTGTCAACTCGGCTGCAGGATTTTCAACCGTATCAACAACAGTCCACCGGACAAATACTCTTGCGCTCCCATCGTTAACATTTAGCTCAGCCCGTACGTCTTGGTCGCGCTCGCCGTTGTCACGACGCCAAGCTGCGGCTATCGCCTGCTCGATTACATCCATAACTGTTTCTTCTGGGAGGTTCTTTTCTTCCGCAATTGTTCGTACCGCTAATGTAAGCTGTTTAATGTTCAAATCTTCCATGTCGTTTCCTTTCTACTTCTACTAAAAATTCCGACCTGCCGGCCGGAATGTACTACCTTTATTATACTCCCAAATCTTGAATATCACAACTATGTGAACATTCTTACAGCCTTCGTCATTCCCCTACGCGATAATCAGACACAATCATTCAAGGAGATTTATACATGTTATCTATTACCCGCAGCCCCCTCTATAAAAATAGACTAGCCCTGAGCTCGCTCGCAGTAGCGTCGGGGTTCGTTATTACGATAGGGATGCTTAGTGTACTGAATCCTAGAGACACTTCGATTAATCAGTCTACGCAACCCAGTTCCGATCGGCGGGCAGCCTCTCTCATACCCGTATCCTCTAGTGAATCCGAATCATCAGCCGAAAAAGAGAAATCTTCACAAAATACCGATAGCCAAACTAGCAGTACTGCGAACTCTACCTCTCCAGTGTCTTCAAATACCTGGTCAAGTTCTTCAGGATCGTGGTCCACCGCACCAGCTCCTCGTTCGAGTACAACACCGCAGCAGTCGACTAGTCAGCCTCAGCAAACAAGCAGCACGGCGACGAATCAACCTTCAGCCTCATCACCAACAACGACCTCTCCTGAGCCCACAAAGACATGTAAGGTCATCAACTTGGGCGGTCTAATCTGTGTCTAAGTAGCACAACCTTCCAGTACTCTCAGCATCGCATCACGCTCAGCAGAAGTTACCCATAAATTATATTTTTTCTTAACTGCAATCTGCCGCTTAATATAGCTGCACCTGAATGATTTATTGTGAGGTAACCACGAGGCTGCGTCACTATCCGACTTTTGCTCGTTAGAGTCGCCCGACACTGCCAGCAGGTTCAGTGGGTCATTTGCGAGCATAACCCTGGCATCATAGCTTAGTTGCTGAGCGCCAGTCTGCCACGCATTCGACAGCGCAACCACGTGATCTATTTGAACGTCATCACTGGTCAGCTCGCCCTTTGTAAATTGAATAAGGCGGCCAGTGTATGGGTCTAGCAGTTCTCCTTTTACAACTCGACATTTTTCGTCAATCACTACTTGTGTTAAATCACGAGCGAGAACTCTATTTCGGGTTGAACAGCCTGCCTGGTTTTCCCAACCATTACCGAATTCAGCCCGCTCATAGCCTGTCTTAGCAGCCCGCCCCTTTACTTCGATTTCACTTAGTTCAGGCCAGGCCTTGGACTGTGCGTCGCTTTTGATGTCTGATTGTATGATTGTATCGAGTGTCGGCAACTCATCCCACGATGCTTGAGACGCAGGAATTGCCGCAATGACTAGCATTATCAGAATGAACACGAAGCGACGCAGACGATAAGACCCCATACTCCGTAGTATAATGAACTAATGCAGACTACACGACGACTCTCTGAACATTTCGCACCTCATCACTATGCGCTATCACTCACTATCAACCGACAGGATCGGATTTTTTCTGGTAACGTCGTAGTCTCGGGTGAAGTGAAACAACATGGCCTCCTTTACCTTCATGCAAAAGGACTTGCCATTTCATCCGCAGAATTAGACGGTCAGTCTGTGACCTACAAAGTAGGCGAAAATGATGAGATTGAGTTTACTTCTAACAAGCGCCAAGGCGATACTGCCACTCTTCGCGTAGAATTCACTGGTTCGATAAATGATCAAATGCACGGAATGTATCCTTGCTATTTTAAGCACGACGGGACGACAAAAGAACTTATCGCTACTCAATTCGAAAGTCACCATGCCCGAGAAGTATTTCCCTGCGTTGACGAGCCAGCCGCAAAAGCGACATTTGATGTAACACTAGCCACAGAACAAGGCGTGACGGTGCTCGGCAATATGCCTGTTAAAACTCAAATTGAAGAGGGTAACCAACTTGTAACTACGTTCGAAACTACTCCACGCATGAGCAGCTACTTATTGGCATGGGTATACGGCGAATTACAGAGTAAATCTGCAAAAACTGTCAGCGGTGTTGAGGTGAACGTTTGGTCCACTCCCGCTCAGTCTTCCGAAAGCCTCGACTTTGCTCTCGACATCGCAACCCGAACAATCGATTTTTTCGACGATTACTTCGGCATACCGTACCCGCTTCCGAAATGTGATCATATCGCATTACCCGACTTTTCTTCAGGAGCCATGGAGAACTGGGGCTTAATTACCTACCGAGAAGTTGCATTGCTTGCCGACCCTAAAACAACCAGTGTCTCGAGTAAGCGATACATAGCTACCGTCGTGGCCCATGAGCTTTCGCACCAATGGTTTGGCAACCTCGTGACGATGAAATGGTGGAATAATTTATGGCTCAATGAAAGCTTTGCAAACTTGATGGAATATATAGCCGTCGATGCACTGCATCCAGAATGGAACATATGGCTCGATTATTCATCTCATGAGTCAATCATGGCACTGCGACGCGACGCGCTCGATGGCGTACAGGCTGTCCAGACCGAAGTCCAGCATCCAGATGAAATTAGCACATTGTTTGATGGCGCAATCGTCTACGCAAAGGGTGGTCGATTACTCCGTATGCTTCAACACCATATAGGCCACGAAGCGTTTCGGGCTGGACTCCAAAATTACTTCAAGCGCTATGCGTATCAAAATACCGAAGGTGACGATTTGTGGAACGAGTTGTCACAAACGAGCGGAAAAGATATCACTGCTTTCATGAATGCATGGATTACCCAACCCGGTTATCCGGTCGTCCACATAGGCGAACAAGGTCTGCTGCAGGAGCAATTTTTCGTCGGATCGCATGAGCCATCCCGTCAGCTATGGCCAATCCCTCTCGAGGCGTCAGCTCCGGTCAACCCCTCCGTCATGGATGCTGAGCATATCGATCTTAGTCTCGAGCCTGGTACACGCCTGAACGTCGGAGATACGGCACATTTCATCACCCATTATCCAGCCGAACACCTATCGATCATCATGGGCCAGCTCGGTGGAGGTTCGCTGGATGCTATTGACCGCCTGCAGCTACTCCATGAACAGACGATGCTTGCCCGAGGCAGAGTTATTTCTAGCGCCGAACTCATTCCGCTCCTAGAAGCCTACTCCGACGAATCAATTGAAAGCGTGTGGGATATTATTGCACTCACTCTCGGAGAATTGAAAAAATTTGTCGAAACCGATAAAGAAGCTGAAACAAAACTACGATACCTTTCAAAACAAATCGCCAACAAGCAATACGACAGACTTGGCTGGAACTTGCGCGAAAACGAACCCGAAACCGATACGAAACTACGTGCCACCATACTAGGCATGACACTGTACGGAGAAGATGAAGCCGCCATAGCGCAAGCAAAATCATTGTTTTCGTCAGGCATTGAAAATCTTGATCCTGAGCTTCGAGGCCTTATTATCGCTACGACTGTGCGTCACGCCGAAACATCCGACCTGATTGATTCGCTCATACAGTTGTACCGAGACACTTCATCAAGTGACTTACAGATGGACATTTGCTCTGGCCTGACAAGCACACGCAACCCAGGAACAGTACAAAGGCTCTTAGCGATGCTCAAGGAGTCTTCAGTTGTTCGATCGCAAGATGTGTTTAGATGGTTCGTATACCTTATTCGTGGTCGCGAATCTCGCACAGCCACCTGGCAATGGATGAAAGACAATTGGCAATGGATTGAATCTACTTATAGTGGCGACAAGTCATTCGATGATTTTCCGAGATATGCCGCTACGGGACTTGTGACGTCCGAGGAACTTGCTGACTACAAAGCATTCTTCCTACCAATGCAAGATATACCTGCCTTGAAACGTGTGATTCATCTTGGTGTTTCTGAGATCACTGCCCGGGTGCAGCTTATTGAAGAGGACCAAGCCGAAGTAATAAAACGGCTGAAAAGCTTATAGGCTGTAACGCTACTCAATCTTAAGCCATTGCGTAAGCTTGTAGTCACTGCCTTCAACCTCTCCGACGCACAATCTTAGCTCTCTCCCGGAAAGCTTTTTGCTAACGGCAAAATATTCCGCGGCGAATGTCATCTGT
>JAUPVA010000066.1 GCA_030917245.1 Patescibacteria group bacterium | reverse complement strand
GTTAAGCTAATGGATGAAGAATCAGTACAGCAGCAGCGTCGTGAGCATGACGAGGCATCGACGCGACAACGCGCTGCAATCTTAGGGGTAACATACGTTGATACGCGGCCGTTTGAGTCGGATCTTCCTCTTGCTGAAGGGTTGCTTGAAATTGAGCAAATGTATAAAGGAAGAATTGTGCCACTGGCACATGGCGATGAAGGCTCTCCGTATCGGTTTGGTATAACCACTCAGACCCCACAGTCACTTGTTGACTCGATGCGACGAGAATATAACGACCGCGGCGATAATATCCAGTTCGGTATGATTTCGGGTAGCGGCTTTAAAGCGCTAATGAATCGCTACGACCCGCCGAAAGAAATTATTTATGATGATATTGAGATTGCAAAAGAAGGCGATAGTGAAACGTTATCAACCGTTTCTCAAACACTGAATTCGGTCGGTACCGATCGAGTATTTGATTACCTGATTGATCAAGCTGACAAACTCGGCGCTAGTGATATCCATATTGAAAATCAGCGTGACATTATTCGAGTTCGAATGCGCGTTGATGGTGCGTTGCATCCGGTTGCCGAGCTCGACAAAGATCGCTACCGGGTTATTATGGGTGCACTCAGTAGTCGGGCTAATATTTCTGCGGCTGCAGACGGGCCGCAATCTGGTCATATGCAGAAAGAAGTCACTACAGAAGCGGGTACGCATTTACTGAATTTGCGTGTCGAGACAGTACCTGCGATGTATGGTCAGGACGCAGTGCTGCGACTTTTCAATTTTGATGAATCACTTCTGCAGTTAGACAGATTAAATATTCCAGACAAGCAACGAGCAGAAATTGATGAGATTATTAGTCACCCTCGCGGCATGGTATTAATGGTGGGTCCTACTGGTAGCGGCAAATCGACAACGCTGTATAGCATGATTAATGCATTGAATACGACTGATCGTAAAATTCTTACCCTCGAAGACCCAATTGAATATGGTATATCTGGCATTTCTCAGATTCCTATTAATACAACCGAAGGTCGCAGTTTCGCCGACGCTCTCCGAAGCGTGCTCCGTCTTGACCCAGACGTGGTCATGGTAGGAGAAATCCGAGATCAAGATACTGCCCGAACGGCTATCCAGGCATCGATAACGGGGCATCTTGTATTATCGAGCTTCCATGCAAACTCTACATCGGCTGCATTTAGTAGGATGATTGACCTCATAGGTCAAAACCCTATATTCTCAAGCGCTATTCGGCTCGTGATTGCTCAGCGTCTCGTTCGAAAGCTTTCCGACAGTAAGCAAGAGTACGAGCCGGATGAAGCAACCAGAAAATGGGTACGAGAGGTTTTATCGGACCTTCCTGATTCGGTCGAAAAGCCGAATTTTGACACCTTCAAGTTATGGAAACCAATTGCCTCTGACGATGCACCCTTTGGCTACAAAGGTCGTGTCGTTATCATGGAGCAAATGGTGGTAAATGAATCTATTCAGCGATTCTTGCGCGGTGATGAGACTGAGGTGCACACTGAGAACATAGAAGCCGCTGCCAAAAAGTCTGGCATGCTGACTTTGCTCCAAGTAGGCGTCCTGGCGGCACTTCGTGGCGAGACCACGATTGACGAAATTAACCGCGTCATTTAAGGGTAATGGTGATTAGATCGGGTTATTTTCCTTTACAGTAAGCGTCTATTGAATAACGCGAGCAATAGCCGGCACGATACGCTCATCGAAGGGACTTGGGATGATCTCGTCGGCAGTCGGGTGCTGTACTAAAGCAGCGATCGCTTCGGCGGCAGCAATCTTGTGATCATCGGTTATCATGCGTACCTTATTGTCGAGAGCACCGCGGAATATTCCGGGGAATGCTATGGCATTATTTACTTGGTTTGGGAAGTCGCTCCGACCTGTAGCTATGACTGTCACGCCAGCAGCCTTGGCAATATCTGGCATAATTTCTGGCGTAGGGTTAGCCATGGCAAAGACAATGGGGTTATCTGCCATTTTTGCAATTAGACCTGAGTTGAGTAAGTTAGGTTGGGATACCCCGATGAATATGTCCGCACCGGTAAGGGCATCTTCAAGAGTGCCATCAATACTGCCATCTACATGTTCAAGTAGTAGGCGTTTAGCGTCATTAAGATCTGTCCGGTTGTGGCTGATGATTCCCTTCGAGTCGACGGCAAGAATTTGGCCAATCCCGTAACGCTTCAGTAGCTTGGCTATTGCTGTGCCTGCAGCGCCGGCGCCTACAACAGCGGCTTTTGACGTTCCAAGCTCTCGATTGGTGATTTTTGTCGCGTTTATCAAACCGGCAAGTGTGACGATGGCCGTTCCATGCTGGTCGTCGTGGAACACGGGGATTGCAAGTTCATTTTTTAACCGGTCTTCGATTTCAAAACATTGGGGTGCCGCGATGTCCTCTAGGTTAATTGCACCAAAACTGGGCGCAATTGCTTTCACCGTTGCAACGATTTCATCAACCGAATGAACGTCAAGAATAATCGGTACGCTATCGATATCGGCAAACTTTTTAAATAGAAGGCTTTTGCCTTCCATGACAGGCATACTAGCGCGCGGACCTATATTACCAAGTCCGAGCACGGCCGAACCGTCAGAAACAACAGCGACTAAGTTATTCGTCCACGTGTAATCTGCAAGAGTTGAAGGATCATCAGCAATGGCCTTAGACACAGCTGCAACTCCTGGCGTGTAGTATGCAC